>JAZLJV010000162.1:0-2060 GCA_045618025.1 Clostridia bacterium | reverse complement strand
ATACTAAACGGCGAGTACGTTGACGGTGTTGGCGGAGGCGTCTGCCAGGTTTCCACAACACTTTACAATGCCGTTTTGGTAAGTGAAATTGCCGTTTCCGAGGTGCATGCACACACATTGGCAAGCAACTACGTTGATGCCGGCTTTGATGCAATGGTAAGTTACCCTTTTGCCGATTTGCGTTTTACAAACACTACAAATGCTCCTTTGTACATTTGTGCATACGTCAGTGGAAACCGCCTGACTTGTACTGTTTACGGTGTGCCGAACGTATTCAGAGTTGTGCGTGAAAGCATTGCCGAAGTCACTCCGTTTGAAACTACTTTCGTAAGCGACAAAACACTTTATCCCAATTTGGTTTATACCGATCAGACACAGGTGGTAACTAACGGCAGTAACGGCGTAAAAAGTCGGTCGTATTTGCTGTTTTACAACGAAGAAAAGCTTGTCAGACGCACAAGCATACGTAATGACAGTTACAAAAAGGTAAATAAGGTGGTGGCACGTGGCACAAAGGAGCGTCAGCAAAATTCACCTGCGGATTGTGACCGGGGCAACGACTGATTGCCGTTTGTGCGTTTTGTAATATTTTGTGTGAACATTCGCTTAAAAGCAACAACGTTTGTTTGAAGCACGTTTTGCTTTTTTGCGGTGTTTTTACATCACTTTGCGTTTTTTTCGTGCGCAATACTTGCACAATATATTAAATAATAGTATAATTAGTGTGTAAAAATATTCATTTAAGCGGATTTTGCGCAAAATAATGCAAAAAACCGTCTTTTTTGCGTATAAAAAGGTTAGTAAAGGAGAATCAAATGCCTAAGACAGCGGAAAAAACTCTGATTAACGTACTGCCAAACAGTGTAGAAGCGGAACAAAACGTTTTGTGTTGCATTCTTAAGGACCCGTCGGTGCAGTTGGATATTATTTCAGCATTGCAACCTTCGGATTTTTACCAACGCAACCACGTTACAATTTTTGAAGCAATGCAAGCAATATCTATGCGTATGTACAAAGACGAAAACGGTAACGAAGTAACCAATACCGTTTCGTTTGCCACGCTTGCAGATAAATTGCGTCGTGACGGTACCATAGATGCGATAGGTTCGGAGCAATATCTCAACACGTTGTACGATTGTTTGCCAAGCACCGCAAAATATCAGGAATATGTTTCTATAGTAAAGCGTGCATCGGTTATGCGCCAGATGATTTCCGCCTGCGGAGATATTACCAAGCTTTGTTACACCAGTGATAGCAGTGAAGAAGTTATTACCTATGCCGAAGAACGCATTTTCCGACTTTCACAAGGTGATAGTGCCCGTGACCTTGTTGACCTTTCCGGTCAGATTGCACACACGCTCAAAAAAATAAACGACCGTTTTATCAGTCCGGACAAGTTTCACGGTATTGATACCGGTTTTTACCAGTTTGACAGGATGACCAACGGACTTCACGGGGGAGAACTTGTTGTATTGGCGGCACGTCCGGGCGTGGGTAAATCGGCAATGGCTATGAATATTGTTGAACACGTTGCAAAACATGGCAAAACCGTGGCAGTGTTCTCGCTGGAAATGAGCAACGAACAACTTGTTGAACGTATGCTTTCAAGTATGAGCGGTATTCCGCTTGCGGAAATAAAAAGCGGTAAACTGCGTGGCGGAGAAGCTGACATTGTAAAACTGCAAACAGTACACGATACTCTTGCCAATATGCACCTTTTCGGTAACGATACAGCCAATATCCGCTCGGCGGAAATTGCTTCGCAGTGTCGTCGGCTTAAGGCAAAAAGCGGTTTGGATATGGTTGTAGTGGACTACATTCAGCTTATGAACGGCGACAAAATCGGCGAAAACCGTCAGACGGAAGTTGCTTACATTGTGCGTTCGCTAAAATTGCTTGCCAAAGAACTCAACATTCCCGTGTTGGCTCTTTCTCAACTTAAACGTGAGGCGGAAACACGCAACGTTGCTGTTGGCAAAACCAACGGCCCGCAATCGGCAACACCGCCTGTTTTGTCTGATATTCGTGAGTCCGGCGCTATTGAACAAGATGCCGACATT
>JAZLJV010000161.1:0-12380 GCA_045618025.1 Clostridia bacterium | reverse complement strand
TTATGCACATTTCCCCTCCCGACGGCGTAGCCGTCAAAAATTTTTGGGAAAAATTGGGCGTCGGACAAATGCCGACGGCGGGTGATTTTTAATAGTTTTGGTTTTGTTTTTGGCTGATTTTTTTATACAGTTTAGTGCTTTTATAATTAAATTTCACAAAATTTGCGGTTGTTGACGGCTATTCATTTGCGGTTGTTAACGGTTTTTTCACAAAATTTGCGGTTTTGCAAAACAAAAGCCGACGGACTAGCCGACGGCCAAGAATGTCTGTTTTTAATAAAAATACATTGTCACAAACTGTCTTTTGCAACAAAAAATGTGTACCTCCTGAAGTGTTTAACTTTTGGGGTACACATCAAAATGCCGACGACAGTTGATTTTTTATGATTTTTTTATTGTTTTGGTCAGGTTTTTTACAGCAGTATTGCAAATTACATATTAAATTTAGTATACGTATTGCCAAAAAACGCAAGTTGGTGCTGTTTTAGCCGTTATATTTTTATTTTGAACTGTCATTTGTTTTTGATTGTGCATAATCAAAATAGTCAAAAGTTTCTTGAGAATCAGACAGGCGAAAGTCCCCGTCCTTTTCAAGAATAACAACAGGCAAACCTGTATAAGCTACATTGTTAAAAACAGGCACGTACACGGTGTAACCGTTCCAATTATCTTTTTGATAGCCGCTTGCGCCTAATTCGTTTATCATTTCGTCAAGTTTCATTTTCAGCCTCCTATATTAAAACCGTTTTATTGCAAAAAAGCTTTGTAAATTACAAAAAAACTCAGTATACGTATTGCAACGTTATTTTGGCATTGCCACGTGGCGTCCAGTTTTCACCGCTGATGCCCCATAGTTTTACTTCTTCCAACAAAATATCACGTAGCATAATATTGGTTTCCACTGTGGAAAGTATGTAAGGCAAGTAGTTACCGTATCTACCGGAAAAATATTCGCTTGTGTATACGTAATCAATAATAGCCAAAGTGTAGTAGTCGTTACTTCCACGAAGAAGCTCTATTGGTGTGTTGTTCCCCACGCCGAAATAATAGTAAGAGCCGACATTGTTTTTGGCGTTATCGTTGGTGTAAAAATCGTACAACGCCGAGCCTTTTATTGTAACGTAGTAAATAGTATTGTCAAATGGAATAATTTCGTACAGGGTAGCCTCTGTTATGGCTTTGCCCATTTTTATTCCGCCTGTGCTACGCAAACCGCCGGTGTTTGATACGGCGTAATCGGTGCCTAAAGCATTTACCATAACTTTGCCCATGTAGGTGTACAAATCTGACTTATACTTTAATGTTGCACCGCTTATTGCAATGGCAGGCAGGTTGGCAAGCAATTCCGAATGGTACTCTGTTATAACATTTTGTACATCGGCTATACAGTTTGTGCCTACGTCTTCTACGTACTTGTAGCCGTAGTCACCAACAGTAACTTTGCCGTCAATCGGGTTATAAGTAAGTTTTACCATTGCCAAAGCATTGTTGTAACCGCCTGCTTGCACCACCGGCACCGCTGTGCCGTTACTGCGTGTTATTGTTCCGCTTTGAAAGGTATGCGTGTGTCCGTTAAAAATAACATCCACAAGATACTTGCCGTTACCGTCTTTTAGACCGGCAATTTGGCTGTTGGCGGAATATTTGGTTACACCACCAGAATTGCCGTAGTGAATGTTTACGGATATTAGTTGTGCACCTGCATTTTTTAGTTGTTTTGCGGTTTGTTCTACCGAGGACACTACGTCTTCAAAGGTATAATTGGTAAGACGTGTTTGCAAAATTGAGTTTTGACACGGACCTATAACGGACACTATACCTATGTTTATACCCTGCTTGTTTACAATAATACCGTTGCAAATATTGTCGTCATTGCTTACGTCACCAACAAGTTTGCCGTCGGATTTTTGTCTGATGTTGCCGTTGACCAACGGAAAATTGGCTTCACCATTGGAGTCAATGCCATCCCAATACTGCAAAACCGTTTCCAGTCCCCAGTCAAATTCGTGATTGCCTATGCCCATACCGGCAAAGCCCATCTCGTTCATTGCCTTTACAACAGCCAAGCCACGACTCATATTGGAAATTGCCGTGCCCTGAAACATATCGCCGTTGGCAAACAACACCACATCTTGATTGTTGCCCACCATTTGCTCATCGTAACCGCCAAAAGCGGAAAGACGGTCTATTGCATAAGCCGTGTTGGAAAAACCGTTTTGGCCGTTTTCCTGTTCAACATAGCCGTGCAAGTCGTTTATGGAAACAAATGTAAACGTTTTTGGTTGCAAACTGTAACCGCATTTGCATGCACCGTTTACCAATGTGTGCGGTTCTTCGCCGATTATTACATTATGTCCACAGGTACTTGCATAGTAGTGAACATCGGCATTGTACGAATATGTATTTGCGTATGTATGCACATGAGTGGAGCTTGTTTCGTCCACAAAATAGTAACCGCAAACCGTACAAGTGTACGTTATGTTGTTTTCGCTGTCGGGAACACCGCCGTCAAAGGCATGCTCGACCATTTCGTCCACAACGTTGTGGCCACAGGTACTTGGCAAAAAGTGATGCGTCTTGTCGTAAGAATACACATTGCCAAAGGTATGCCGGTGCGGTTCGGAATAGTCCTTGTAGCTGTAACCGCACACAACGCAGTAGTATTCCGTACCGTGTTCGTCGGCAAACCCTTTTGCAAACACGTGTAGGGTTTTTTCTTCGGCATAGTCGTGCCCGCAAGTGGCTTTTTGCCAATGACGTACATCGTCAAACGTAAAGGAATCTTCAAAAGTATGTGTGTGACAGGCAACCAGCACAAACGTACACAACACAAATATCAATGCAAAAAATAAAAATAATTTGTTTCTTTTCATAGTCTTTCGCAACAAAAAGTGTCGGCAACTTTTTTTACAAGTTACAGACACATTTTTTACATAGTTTTAAGTACAGTCTGAACGTCTCTCATATCCACTTTACCGGCAAAATTAGCTTTGAAGTGTTTCATAACGCTTGGGATGGATTTGTCTTCAAGTTTTTCAATTTCCGCACGAATTTGCTGTTCACTCATCATTTGCGGAAGGAAACTTTGCACAAAGGCAATTTGTGCAGTAAGTGTTTCAACGTTTTCAGTGCGGTTTGCCTTGGCAAAAGCCTCTTTTTCTTCGGTAAGTTCTTTAACGGATTTTTGCAAAACGGCAACTACGTCCGCATCGGCAAGTTCTCCGCCTTTTTCACGCTTTTCTATTTGCGCAAGCATAATTTTGTTGAGCAAAACGCTCAAAACGGAACGTTTTACCGTATCGTGCGCCTTCATAGCATCAACGTTAGCCTTTTTCAAAGTATTGTAAAGTTCACTGGCAATTTCCATAATAATCACTCCTTATATTGTTTCCTGATAGTTTGTTACAAAGTAAATATCGTCCGAAAGGGCAAACATTTTGCACAACACATCTGTATCGGCATTTATTTTTTCCTCCAACAAAATCCATCTGCCATCGGTTGCATCGGTATGCTGAATGCTTAAAAGCAAACTTACAAACACTGCTGTTTTTGTAGCACGGTCCAGCTCGTCATAAGCAAAACTTTCCTGACCTTTTTTAACCGATAAAACGTAATCTTGTTGACTGAGAGTGTAGTTTGTACCCGTACTTAAACGTAATAACGTGGTAGCAAAACCCAACACCGATTTTATTTTATCCCTAACAAGCAATGCTATTATTTTGCTGTTACCGACGGTAGATTGCAATGCAGAAAGTGTTTCCGCTTCCGCCAGCACGGCAGCAAACTTGGCTTTGCTACTGCCTGATGCAACAATACTGTCCGTAATTGCTTTACGCTGTTCTTCCAAATTTGCCTTTTGTTGTTGCAAAGTTGCAAGTCTGGTTTGCTTTTCTTCAAACAATTTGTCACTGTACTGCTTGCTTTCCGGCAAGGCAACAAGCAACGTTTTGCAGTTTTCCAGCTGTTCGGTAAGAGTGGTCAGCTTGTTTTCGTAGTCGTCCAATATCCGTTGTTTTTGTTCCACGTCATCACAACAAACGCTACGTACCTGTTCCGGCGTTAAACCAATTTCGGCAAGGTCGTCGGCAATTTCTTCGCCAAGTTGCTTGCAATCGGCACGTTTCATATCGTATAACCACTGATTTTTCTCCAGTTCTATGCGTTTTTTTGCAAGTTCGGTTTCTATGTTACGTTTTGATTCCGTCAGCATCTGACAATCGCTTTCCACGTCACCAATTTCGTACTTAAACGAAGTCAACGCTTCTTCAATGTTTTCACCGCCTGCCTGTGCCTCGGCACGTTTGGTAGCTTCGGCAATTTGCATCTTATTTACCTTTACCGATTTGTTTGCCTCGTAGGTAACCGCCCGTACATTTTCCAATTTTGACTGCGTGCTTTCCAACTGACGTGCAAGCAATTGGTACTGTTGGTAGTTAGAGGTAAACTTTTCGCCCATCAAAACAAGGTCGTTTTTTAATTTGTCGTTTGTCTCAATAATATTATCTGCTGTAACGGTTTGTTCGCTTAGTTGTTGTTGCGTTTCCTTCAGATACGTCACACGTGAACGCAACGTGCTTTGACGTGTCTTAAGCGACTCCACACTTTGCTTCAGCTCGGCAAGTTCCGCTTCGCTACGCACCGCTTCCTGCTGAACATCCAACAGATACTTGGTACCGCTGTTACTTTCCAAAGCTTTAAGATAATGGAAGACAGCTTCGCTTTTGTTTTCCGCCACTATCTCATTGTAACGGTTATTTATGTTGTTCTTTTCCTGCGTAAGGGTTTCCAATTCAGCAGAGTTTATTTCCACGTGACGTTTAATTTCACGCAAAGCGCCTTCAATTTCGCCTACACGCATACACAATTTATCTCTGTCTGCAGTGCGTTTTTCAATTTGCTGACGAAGAGCCGATACTTCCTCATCGTTAAAACTTACGCTTACGGCGTAAACGCCGGAAACATCGTCGTAACTGCGCTGATTGTTCAGGTATACTTCACGTTTGAACTCTTCCTGTTTGCGCAACAACGCTCTGTCCAATTGCGATTGCAAAACGGCACGTGACTGTTCTATTTGTGCAATACGGTACCGATAGTCCTCACAAGCACGTGTAAGGTTGCGTTGTTTTTCCGTCAGAGCATAGTTGATGGTATCAAGTTTGTTGTATTTTGCTTCCAACACCTGCAAAATGGTGTTTTTGGCCTTTAACGGCGAAATGGTAACATCCAACTCGGAAACGGATTTGAAACGCTTGGTTTGCGCCATAAAAACGTTTTCCTTCTCCGCAATTTTGCTTTCCTTTATTGTAAGTTCGTTCTGCAGTTTTTCCAGTTGAGTATTTACTTCGTCAATTTTTACGTCAATGCGCACTGCCTCAAGCAATTCACTTACAGATTGTGAAGGCAAAGCAAAACTGTCAAGGTCGTCGGCAATATTTCCAATGTTATTTTCCACTACTGCAAGTTTTTCGGCAAGCAATTGCTTTTCCCCTTCAAGGCGTTCCGCCTGTTCGTCCAGCAAATTTATCTGTTCCGCAAACAGCTTGTTTTTTTCGTGCAGAGAAGCAATGTAGTTAAGCTCTTTGGTAATGGCTTCTATACGTGCACGCTTATCCTGCGAAAGTTCATACAAGCGTTGCTTTTCCGTCAGTTCGGCGGTAATATCCGCCAGTTGTTTTTCCTGCCAATCAATTTCCGTAGCAAGCTCTGCAGTAGCCTTGCCGTAGGCAGTGCATTGTTCGCTTATGCCGTCCAATTCGTTTAGTTTTGAGACAAGCGCAGGTACCAGTCGTTTGGTCTGCACGTCTTCACGTAAGGCTTTTATTTCCTCCTCACGTGCGGAGAGCTCCGAAAGTTGCTTTTGCGTATCACAATACTGCTGTTCAACGTTTTTGCGTGTTTTATCAACGTCGCCGACAGCATCAAGATTGCCTATTTCCTGCAAAAGAGTGGCTATGCTTTGGTCAATTTGTTGCAGTTGACTGTCTACACTTGCAATTTGTGCGGTATCTGCTTGTGTTTGCGAGCCTTCCGCCTGTTTTACCGCTTGCAAGGCATTTAATTTGCGCTGACGTGTTTGGGTGGCGGTACTTTCCGCATCGTTTTCCACGTTTTTAAGTATTTTTATTTCGTCAAAATACAACAGGTCGCCGTGAAAACTTTCCACAGTTATGTTGTTTACGTAGCTTTGTTCAATAAGCTTGTCCACATCAGCGTTGCACAAATTTTCCAAGTACGTTTTGCAATTTTTTCCATACGCAACTACCTGACGTTTACCGTCGGTAATTTTTGTAAGTGACGATTTTATCTCGCCGTCTTTTGCGTGATACTTTTTTAATTCGTAGTCTTCGCCGTTTATGCTTAGTTCTGCTTGCACATCGTAAGAACATTGTGAAGACGGTGCAAAGCAAAACTGCAGGTAATAACACAGCTTTCCGCCCTTGGAGGTATCAACAGTCTTACCGCTTTGTGCATTTTCCAATACAAAAACACGTTTTTCCTTGGTAACATATTCCGTTGCAGTAACACGTTTTAATATCATAGTTTCCTCAATATTTTTTCAATTTGGCTAATTTTGTTGTTATTGAAGCAAATTTGTGCTAAAATAAAGTTTACAGACAAATTTACACAAAAATCAACCGGGTTATTATTATATTTATGTTTAATTATAACTCAAGACAGGAAAATAATCAAGATTTTTCAACATAAAGGGGTAAAATATGGCATTTTGCACTAAAGAAAAACAACTTGTAACAGCAGGCACAACGGCCGTTTCCAACAAGTTTATAGTAAGTTACATGCCCGATGCGCAGGGCGTAGCAAGTTCCGTTTACCTTTTGGGGCTTGCTCTTGCCGATTCTCTCGGTGCAGATAACAGTATTGATACCATTGCACAAAAACTCGGTATAACGGCGGAAGACGTTATGGCTTGCTATGAATATTGGGAAGAACTTGGGCTTGTTCACATTGCTTGTACAAATCCGCCTGAAGTGGTTTACCTTAGTTTAGAAAGTGACCTTAACTCACAAAAACGCATAAAACCAAGCAAGTACAGCAAATTCAGCAAACAAATACAAAATGTTATTACCGGCAGAATGCTTACGGTAAACGAATACAATGCCTACTATATGTTTTTGGAGGACACCACCTTTGAACCGGATGCTCTTGTTGCCGTGGCAAAATACTGCGTTGCGTTGAAAGGTAACGACATAAACTACAACTACGTGCTTACGGTGGCTCGCAATCAATGGAAAAAGGGCGCAACTACTTTAGCCGTTGTTGAAGATAACTTTAACAGTCAACAAAAATATGACGATGATCTTTCGTTGGTGTTCAAAGCGCTAAAGCTCAGTCGCAATTTTGACTACGAAGACCGTGAACTTTACGAAAAATGGACCAAACATATGCAGTTTACGCAGGACGTCATCTGCAAAGTTGCCACCCGGGTAAAAACCGGCGGTATGAAGAAACTTGATGCACTGCTTTCAGACTACTACAAACACAATGCACTCTCCGTAAAGGAAATTGAAAATTACGAACAAACCAAAACGGATCTTTTCCAAACAGCAAAAGATGTGACCAAATGTCTGGGTCTTTATTACCAATCATTGGATATGGTTGTGGAAGAATACGTTACAAAGTGGGTAAGCCACGGGTTCAATTTGCAAATGCTTGTTGCCGTAGCCAAATATGCCTTCCGCTGTGCAATACGTACGTTGGCGGGTTTTGACAGCGTTATGGAAAAACTTTACATAAACGGCATTACCGACATTGTGGCTTTGGAACAATACCTTGCGGAAATTGCACAAAAGGACCAACAAATAAAGGAAATTCTGAACCTTTGCGGATTGCAACGCAATGTTACACAAAGCGACCGCAATTTGTTTGCCGTATGGACGGAAAAATGGGCAATGCCCGTTGACGTTGTGCAACACGTAGCCACAAAAAGCGCAGGGGCACTTTCACCTTTGCAGTACATAAACAAAGTTCTGGCAGACTACAAGCAAAAAGGCATATTTACCGTAGAGAGTGCGCTGGCTCAAACACAAACAACCACTACTACCGCTCAGCCTAAAATAAAGCGTGCGTTGATTGGTGGCATAGATATTCAGCGACACGAATACACCGATGAACAACTTGGCGCACTGTTTACAGTTTTGGATGAAGGAGACGACTGATGAACACTTTTGATGCGTGGCAAAAAGCGCAAAAAACCATAGACGAAAACCGCCGTAATGCCGAACTGAAGGCGGAAAGCGTTGTGCTTGCCCTTTGCAAAAATGCCGACTACGTAGCTAACGAAAAACAACTTCGCACGGCACAAGTAACGCATGCTCTGGCAAACGGTCAGCAAAAAATACAGGCACAACAAACAATTGAAAAATGCACCGCCAAGCAGGCGGAATTGCTAAAAAAATACGGCTACAAACCTTCGGATTTGCAACCGCATTATCTGTGTAAAAAATGTAACGATACCGGCCATATTGGCGAAAAACGCTGTACGTGTCTGCAAAATGAGTTTCGCAAAGTGCTGTTTGCCGAAAGCAACCTTAGCAATGCAAATTGTACGTTTGCCAATTCCACCGCTACTGAAAAACACACCAAAGCCGTTTACAAACAGGCGGAAAAAGTTTGCGAAACCAACCAAAACATTTTGCTTTGTGGCAAAACCGGCACAGGCAAAACGTATCTGCTTCTTGCGTGCGCCAACAAATGCATTGCTCTTGGCAAAAGCGTGCTGTTTTTAACATCTTACGCACTTAACAATGCATTTTTGCAAGCGCACCTTGCCCCGCTTGAAAACAAGCTTGCCTGCCTTAGCGCACTTACCAATGTTGACGTGCTGGTAATTGACGACCTCGGCGGAGAAAACATTTATCAAAACGTTACAGCCGAATACCTTTTTGATGTACTTAACGAAAGAGAAAACAACAACAAACAAACATTTATCAGCACCAATCTTAGTCTGCAAGAACTCCGCTTCCGCTACGATGAACGCATTTTCAGTCGTTTGGTAAACCAAAAACGCACCTTTGTTGCCGAACTGTCCGCAACCGACAACCGCTTAACCAAACACTAACACCTTACCCGTGCATTGTTAAAACCAATAACGGCATTTTGCTTTTTGCTACAATAAATAAAAACGCCCCCAAATACACCATAAATTACAACAGGCACTTCCATTTGGAAGTGCCTGTTTTTTAATTGACTTTGTTTTGCTGTTTGAACGACTTAATCACAAAGCGGAGCGTATCTCTCTGCAAGATAGGCAATGAACTCCCAAGTAAGGTTTCCTTTGCCAATTGCAATGCCAAGATACTTACCGTTAAATGCTTCAAACATTTCTTCGGTAATAACCGCATTGGATACGCAACAATCAATCAATCAAACTTTGTTGATCAGCGAGAAGTAATTTAGCATATGCTTCAATTTCATCCATTGAAATGATACCCTTTGCAAGCGCGATTTTGATATTTTGACCACAGCCCGCATAGAATTGAGATTCTGTCATATGCGGTGCAAAAGATTTGAATTCTTCATAAGTCAGCAAGCCGATATTTTCAATATCCCAATTGTATGCAGTTTCATCGTACTTTAGGGTTTCGTCAATATCAAATGGAATAAGGAAGTAGATTGCTCCGTCCAACGTTAACATATTATTGGCAATTGCATCAAGATATTCAATTGTGATAATCGAATATGCAGTGGTTGTTGCAACTTCGCTCTCTGCACTTACCAATGCGACTTTAACATTTGCTCCATCAGAATTCTTGATGAATTCATGACCGATATAGTCCGCTGCATTGTCCGCCGAAAGGTTTACAAATTTACCGACAGTTGCATCAAACAAGCCATGTTCCCCCATTATTGTTAAAATTGTATTATCGGAGAATATAAGCGCAGTTTGTAAATAATCTTTTTGGCCATGATTTGTTATTGAGAATATGCTTGCCGGAACATATTCGCCTTTTGCAAAATCCCATGCAAGTATTTTTTCAGTGCCGTCCATTGTTTCAATTGCTTTTTGAGAACCGTCCGCAAGAGTAATCAATGTTCCGGTTGAAAAACATGAATCTCCTTTTACATAATCCTGTTGTGGGAAATTGTACTGTATGAAGTAGTGATACACGGTACCATCATCGCCTCTGAACCAAAATTCTACAAGTTGATTGGTTGCGCTTCTGTTTGAATCTTTTAAACCGCCGGTTTTGAAATTAAGACCCCCATTGCTTGTGACATTAGCCGTCTGACAGTTGCTCGTTCCTGTTGACCAGTCAGCGGCATAACAGCTTGAGTGCCATGGCATGCTTTTTGCTGTTCCTTTATTCACACATCCGTAGACATAGGCATTATTTGTCTCGCTAACCGCCAATTTTGAATATCCACAAGTCGCACTCAGTTCGCCCGGCCATTTAGCAGAATTGCTGTTATATGTTTTTAATGCATCACCTGTGTCTTTGTTTACATTCTTAATATTAATAGCTGAAAAAGCTGGAGCAAAATAATAAATATCACCACTACTATAAGTTCCAGCGCTACTATTGCCGGCCGTTACGTCTACAATAGGATAATAGATTGTTTGTTCGCCAACAGTTGTACTACCAAAGTATGTTGAAGTTTCAGAAATATCTGGCATAACATATACGATGTTATTGGCAATCACTTGTTTTGAATCTTTTCCCCAACTACCTACATATGAGAACTCAGGATGATAAACGATCTTCTCCGGTATCACCGTGGTGACATGAATAGAAACATATTGTGTATAGTTCATATCGTACTTATCAGCGTTTTTATCGAAGTTATATGGATCGGTATAGATGTATTCAACGTTGTAGTCGCCTGCAGTGTCAAACTTGATTTTACTGCCTTTTGCATATACCGTACCGTTCAGCTTGACTGTATAGCTCAGGGCATTGCCGTACTTTTCGCTGATGGTCATAATGTACGGATCCCATTCAAATGCGGTGTCATCAGCTTTTTTTGCAACCTGAATATTTACTACTCTATTTTCTTCGTAGCAGTAATCTGCTTTATCACCCACGTTTTCTTTGTGGTTTATTGTATGGTCAAAGCTTATGGTAGGAACTGTGCAATAATTACTTGGGGTAAATTTCGGTGCAGTCAGCATAGCTTCACTGAACATCGTCGCCTTTGCCGTATAGCAGCAACCGCTTAATCCATAAGTGCTTTTTGCAATATAATCGTAATTGTTGGATGTTGTATCGTTGATAGCATTTTGTACATCCTCTTTCGTGATACTTCCGCCCGCCATATCCAAGAAGAATATACCCATATTAACATATTTTTGTCCACCGTTTGTTACAGCAAACGTACTGTTGTTATACACATCGTTTACAAGTGTGCCGACAGTTCCTGGGACATCCGATAATTTAACCCAGTTGTGCTGTGTTAAGTTTTCCTTGATATTCAGTTTTACACCATTAGCCGAGGAAACGCAGATGCCAAGACCTTTCATACCTCCTCTTGTGGAAATAGTGGTCACGCAGTTTTCCATCGTGATGTTGCCACCAGAAAAGTACGTATTGCCGACTGCGCCCCCATCAATCATTGTGTTTATCATCACAATATTGCATGTGCCGGATTGAATCGCATAACGCCCACCAGAGATATAACAGTTGTAAATGTTAGCACCGCCGTCTTCTATTTTTACTGCAGGAGCAATATCGGTTTTTCCATTGTTAGTAAGATTTTGTGCTGTTGGCTCGTAACCGATGAACTGCACATTGTCCACCGTGCCGTTATTGATCGTCACGTAGCCGGTTTGGTTGCCTTCAGGTGTCGGTGAAGTTCTGGTGTCCGTCACCTTGAAGCCATTGCCGTAAAGAGTATAGCCACCGCTTACCGTCAGGTTGCTTGTGGAAACGTCATTCAATAGGACAATGTTCTTGGAGGTCGCACTTGTTGCGGTTGTAACGTTTTGACCTTCAACAATTTCAAGATTCAGCGTTGACAGAATGTTTTCTCCAATTATAAACGTTACTTTGACAGGACCTTCGCCGCTGAACTTCAGCATTGAGCTTGTCCAATCGTCCGCATTCTTCGTATAGACGCACTTGGCGGTACTGCCCTCGGCGAGATTGCTGTTGTCAACCGTGCCCTTGACGGTACTGCTTTCTTCCAACGCCTCTACCTTGATGGAAACGTCGCTGATTTCAACATCGTCAAAATCCAACTTGAACAACTGTCCGAGCGTGACCGTATTAGCGTTGCCGATACGGTAAAGATATTTATCGGTATGTTCAAAGTTGACAGTGATTGCGGATATATTACATCCTGATCTTGTACATTTTCCGTTTACAAATTTATGGCCAAATGCGACAATATCTTCCGACTTCTCGTCCTCGAAATCTTTAGCATCA
>JAZLJV010000160.1:0-2195 GCA_045618025.1 Clostridia bacterium | reverse complement strand
GGAAATATTCTTGTTGCCTACACCTTTGACGGTAAACCGGTTTTTGCAAAAGACTTGCAGGCTGAAGAATCTATGACTATTTTGCTTGCTGAAGCACTTAAGCCAAACCTTGTGCAAACTATTGGCGGTACCCCTGCAATTGTGCACTGTGGCCCTTTTGCAAACATTGCACACGGCTGTAACAGTATTATTGCTACCAAGTTGTCTATGAGCTATTCACCGTATACAGTAACCGAAGCAGGCTTTGGTGCCGACCTTGGTGCGGAAAAGTTTTTGGACGTAAAATGTCGTGTTGCCGGTCTTAAGCCTGATGCCGTTGTAATGGTGGCAACAATTCGTGCATTGAAACTGCACGGTGGCGCAGACAAAACTCAACTTAACATTGCCGACGTAAAAGCAGTGGAAAGAGGACTTGCAAACCTTGAACATCACGTAAATAACATTGTAAATGTATACAAATTGCCATGTGTTGTTGCAATAAACAAGTTTACCGCCGATACTGAAGAGGAAATTGCTCTTGTCAAGTCCGCTATGGAAAAGCTTGGCGTAAAAGCAGTTGTTGCAGATGTTTGGGGACAAGGCGGAAAGGGCACGACGGAACTTGCAGAGCAAGTGGTTGCACTTTGCGAAAACGGTAGCAATTGCTTTGAGTTCTCTTACGCAACCGAAGATGATGTTAAAACCAAAATACACAAAATTGCTACACGCATTTACGGCGCAAGCGGTGTAAAATATTCTCAAAAGGCTGAAGACAGTCTAAAAGCTTTGTCATCCGTGCTTGATGTAGCATCTTTGCCGGTAGTTATTGCAAAAACACAGTACAGTCTTTCCGACGATGCAAGCAAAGTAGGCGAGCCTAAGAACTTTGAAATTACCATAAACGATATTGAGTATCGTGGAGGTGCCGAGTTTTTGGTAGCTATCGCAGGCAATATGTTGCTTATGCCGGGGTTGCCTAAAAAACCTAATGCCGTGGGCATGACTATTGACGAAAACGGCGAAATTAACGGACTTTACTGATATTATGCGAGGAAATAATGTATAAACTTTATTTTAAGTATGGCACTATGAGTAGTAGCAAATCGGCACAGGCTTTGATGTGCAAATTCAATTACGAGCAAAAAGGAATAAAAGTATTGCTTTTGAAACCTTCGTTGGATGACCGTGACGATGCCGATGGCCGTAAAGTTCGTTCTCGCATCGGACTTGTGGCAAATTGTGAAACTTTTACGGAAAAAGATAACCTTCAGAATGTTTTTATTGAGAAAAACCAATCTGAAAATTACGGTTGTATTATTGTGGACGAAGCGCAGTTTTGTACCGCTAAGCAAATTGACCAATTAAAATATCTTACACAGTCGGTTCCTGTTTTGTGCTACGGTTTGCTTACCGATTTTACTTGTCATCTGTTTGAAGGCAGTAAGCGTCTTGTGGAACTTGCCGACTCCTTATCGGAAATAAAATCCATTTGTCGTTGCGGTCGCAAGTCTTCTATCAATGCTCGTTTTGTAGCCGGAAAATGCGTTGATGACGGTCCGACCGTGTTTATCGGCGGAGATGAAAGTTACGAAAATATGTGTTATTGGTGTTGGCAAAAACAACTTGAAAAATCCAAAAAACAATAGTATTACTGCGGAGTTGCCAAACGGCTCCGCAGTTTTTTATTAAACGTTATTTGTAAAAAACTGTTTGTATTGTGTATTTTTTTTGAAATTTTTTTATACTGCGTTTGTGCATCTGATTTTATAACGCATCAACAAATAGTATGTTTTTTAGTTTTTTACGGACATTTGTTATATCAGCAAACAATTGCGTTGCGTAATAAATAATTATGTTATTACCGTTGTGCTCTTGTTTGCTGATAGCTCACTGTTTGGGCTGAAATATTCAATAAAATACAAACAGTATTTTGTTGACGTTTGCAAATTGTCTTTTTTGTACTGTATTTTTAGTTTATTAATTTTTTGTTTTGTCTAAAATTGTTTAAGGTAATTGTTATGCGAAAAAAAGTAGAAATATGCGGAGTGGATACTTCGCAGTTGCCAAAATATACCGCCGATGAGCTTAAATCATTGCTTGTTCGGAGTAAAAACGGCGATAAAACCGCCCGTGAACAACTTGTCAACGGCAATTTGCTGTTGGTTTTGTCGCCTGTTCAACGATACAGAGCTAAAAGTTCTTCGCCGGATGATCTT
>JAZLJV010000159.1:0-5749 GCA_045618025.1 Clostridia bacterium | reverse complement strand
TCATCCTTGGTAAAAACATACAAACAATAGGTTCTTATGCATTCTACAATTGCAGTAGCCTTACAAGCATTGTAATACCTGACAGCGTAACGTCAATAGGTGATGATGTGTTCTGTGGTTGCAGTAGCCTACAATACAACGAATATAGCAACGCATTATATCTTGGTAACAGCAACAATTTGTATGCAGTATTGGTTAAAGCCAAGTCAACATCCATTACGAGTTGTTCAATCAATGAGAATTGTAAGTTCGTGCTCAACAAGGCGTTCTACAATTGCAGTAGCCTTACAAGAATTACAATTCCTGACATCGTAACGTCAATATGTGTTGATGCATTCTATGGTTGCAGTAGCCTACAATACAACGAATATAGCAACGCATTATATCTTGGTAACAGCAACAATTTGTATGCAGTATTGGTTAAAGCCAAGTCAACATCCATTACGAGTTGTTCAATCAATAACAATTGTAAGTTAGTGCTTAATCAGGCGTTCTTCAATTGCAGTTATCTTACAAGTTTAACAATAGGCAACAGCGTAACGTCAATAGGCGCAGAAGCGTTCTACAATTGCTGTAGTCTTCCAAGTATTACAATTCCTGACAGCGTAACGTCAATAGGTGTTGGTGCGTTTAAATATTGCAGTAAGCTTACCAAAACATATTACACGGGCGACATCAACAGTTGGGCACAAATAGAGTTTGGCAATTATGCTTCAAACCCAGTTTACTATTCGTGCAATTTGTACATTAACGACCAATTAGTAACGGAAGCCAAAATTACCACTGCAACAAAAATAAGCGACTATGCGTTTTACTTTTGCATTAACCTTAAAAGTGTAACAATAGGCAACAGCGTAACGTCAATAGGTTCTTCCGCGTTCCGTGGTTGCGGCATTGCAAGTATATTTATTACGGACAAAGTAACGTCAATAGGTTCTGATGCGTTCTCCGGTTGCAGTAGCCTTACAATTTATTGTGAAGCGGAAAGTCAGCCAAGCGGTTGGAGTAGTAGTTGGAACAGTTCAAACCGTCCGGTGGTGTGGAACTACACAAAATAGCGAAATTTCAAAAATTAAAATGGCGACTTCAAACGAAGTCGCCTTTAATTTGATTTTATGCATTATGTTACGGATTTTGTAACACGTTGTCGGGTTTTTTGTGTAGATTTATGTATTTTGTCCACTTGATGTAGCCGTAAGTGGTGTTTGTTAGGTAGGCGGCTTTTAGCACCAACAGTACCCACTGACCGGAAAGCACGTTTATTACCGTTTCCAAAATAGCAACAAGATACCAAGCAAACCATTGTTCACGATAGCGCAGTAAAATAAACACGCCGTTGGCAACGCCTACCGCAGCGGCGCAGGCATCAACGTAGCAAACCACCGTTTCCACCGTTTTGCTGGTAAACAGGTCAGTGCCGATATCTATGTAGGAGAGTAGCGTACCCACGCCCACCGTCCAAACAACAATGGCAAGGCACACAAACAGCAAATTTTTGCCAGTAAGTTTGCGCACTTCCGTAAGGTCGGCTTCTACTTTGTCCGGATGGTGGTGCCAGTTGATAAAGCTGACAATATCTACGGGAATCCAAAACAAAAGCGTAGTGGCAATGGTGGCAAAACGGTAAGATAAAATAAGCGGAATGGCAATTTCAACAACTTCTACGCCCAGCGAAACAACAAAGTTCCACTTGCTTTGTTTGGAAATAAGCAGTTCGCAAGTAACGTTAAGCACCACGTCGGCAACGTACAAAAGCATTATTAATTTGCCGTTAACGCCGTTTACGTCTTCTTCCGGAAACAAAAATGCAAAAACAACCGCCAAAATAACGGTGACAAAGTACCAGACTTTTTCGTAGGTGGAAAAATAGTTCCATAAATCTTTTGCGTTTTGTTTTATGCGTGTCACGTGTTTTCCTCTTTGGTAAATTTATGTTATAAAGTGTACATCATTTGTGTGTAGATTGTCAACTTTTTTACAACAAACCGTGTCTGAAACGTTGTAAAGTGCTTCAAAACTTATTATTGCAAAAAACTTTGCCTTTGCAACTTGCAAAATGTTACAAAAACCGCTATAATGATTACATTATGATAAATCTCAATCAAATTTGGAGCAATATTCTTCTGGAAACGGAAACAAAAGTAAGCACAGTGGCTTACGATTTGTACATTTCTTCGTTGGAGCCGGTTGGTGTAACGCACAACCGCCTTGTTTTGCTTGCGCCAACACGAGCTATTTGCAATATAGATAACGAAAAAGGCTACAAACAAATAATAAAAAACGCTACTTTGCTGGTTTTTCCTTCTATTGAAGATGTGGAAATTATTACGGAAAACGATTTACCTTCGCTGGAAGGCGTCGCTAAGGAAGTGGATATTCCCGTAACGCAAAAGTATGATGCTTCCGCCGATGAAGAAAAAACAAGCTTTGTGCAAAACTACACTTTTGACAACTTTGTTGTCGGCAAAAGCAACGAGTTTGCCAAAGCGGTAAGCCTTGCCGTGGCGGAAAACCCCGGCGTAAAGTATAACCCCGTATTTTTGTGGGGTGGCGTAGGCCTTGGCAAAACTCACCTTGTTCACGCTATTGGCAACTACTTGCAACGCAACCATCCGGAAAAAAAGGTAAAGTACGTCAGCAGTGAAAAATTTATGAACGAGTTTGTTGATGCCGTGCGTAATTCGTCCAGTCAGGATGCCATCAAAAACTTCCGCAACCGTTACAGAAGCGTAGACGTTTTTATGATGGACGACGTGCAACTGCTTGCCAAAGGTGAAAGCACTCAGGAAGAAATGTTCCACACCTTTAACGAACTGTTTTTGGCAGACAAACAAATAATTTTGACAAGCGACCGTCCGCCAAAGGAAATAAATATAGAAGACCGCCTTAAAACCCGTTTTGAAACGGGCGTTATTGCGGACATTCAACCGCCTGATTTGGAAACACGTATTGCCATTTTGCAAAAAAAGTGTGCCAACAAAGGCTACAACGTAAGCACGCATGTACTTGCTTTTATTGCGGAAAAAATATATTCTAACGTTCGTGAAATGGAGGGCGTGCTTAACCGCATTGTGAGCTACGCAACACTTGTAGGGGGCGACTGCAACGATATGGATATTGTCAACGGAGCTCTTTGCGACTATGCAGATAACTCCAAAGATATGATTTCCATTGAACAAATTGTAACTGCCACCTGCGCTTACTTTTGTGTAAGTAAGGAAGACATTATTGGCAAAAAGAAGACGAAAGAAGTAGTAGTGCCACGTCAAATTTGCATTTATCTTATTTGTGACATTTTGGGACAATCTTTGCCACTACTTAAAATCGGCGAATATTTTGGCGGAAGGGATCATACAACCGTTATGCACGCACGTGACAAAATAAGCGAAGAAATAAAAACCAACGCTACCGTTGCGGCAAACGTCAAAGACATAAAAGACAAAGTATTTAACAGATAAAGCAAAAAATACTACCAAACGCCACATAAACAGTGCAACGTTTGTTGATAAAAAGCGGTTTTTTGTTGCAAACAGTCTGATACAATAAATAAGCGAGGACAAAACGTCCTCGCTTTTTAATACACAGGTATTTTTATGTTTCAAAAATACAAAAACAGCCAAATTTTGTTCGGTCATGCAAACTTTTTATATAAAAATAAGGGACAGCACCAACGGAATAACCAAGTAAACGGCAAACCACAGCCAGTTTCCCCGTTTTACCGTTTTCATAACAATTCCAATTGCCGAAATACCGCTTACAAACGATGCCGTTATGCCTACCGCAACGCACGCCCAGTTTACTTGCACGCCGGTTTTGAGTACTTGGTAAAGTTCTACCACTGCACTTGCAAGTATTACCGGCAGAGAAAGCAAAAAGCTGAACTCGGCGCTGTCGCTTGAGTTTACACCAAAAAGTTTGAGAGTGCTAACGGTGCTACCGCTTCGTGAAAGCCCCGGAAACACGGCAACGCCCTGCACAAACCCTGTTACAAGCGGTGGTACAATGCCGGCATTACCAAGGCGAACCGATTGATTGGAAAGGTAGTGCGACAGCACAATAAGCACTATGGTAATGGCAAAACCAATGGGTAACAAGCTGTTCATTGTATCTTCACTTATCAATGTTTTTACCGCAAAGGCAATGGCAAACGTCGGCACGCTGGCAATTGTCACGTACAAAAGGGCCTTGTTTTGCTTTGTGGTAGCAATTGCCTGCCAAATGCTTTTGCGCATTGCTACTACAACGGCAAGCAAAGTGCCAAGGTGTAGCATTACGTCAAAAAATAAATCCGCTTGTATATCAAACAGTTTTTGTGCCAAAATAAGGTGTCCACTGCTGGAAACAGGCAAAAATTCCGTCAACCCTTGCAGTAATCCCAAAAATAAACTTTCAATTATTGTCATTTTGTTCCTTTTTGCGTTTACTTTTTTTGCAAATTATAGTACAATAGTTGCTAACAACAACCTTGCATTGTTAAATATTTTATACAAATGGCAGTCGTTTTAGACTGTACGGGAGAAATTGTAATGAAACTTGGTGTAGTGGGACTTCCCAATGTAGGTAAAAGTACGCTTTTTAACGCTATTACGCAGGCCGGAGCCGAAATTGCCAACTATCCTTTTTGTACTATAGAGCCAAACGTAGGCGTAGTTGCGGTGCCGGACGAACGTCTGGATAAACTTGCTGCCCTGTATGACAGTCAAAAAATCACGCCGACTTTTTTGCGTTTTGTAGATATTGCAGGGCTTGTAAAAGGTGCAAGCCGTGGTGAAGGCTTGGGCAACAAATTTTTGTCGCACATAAGGGAAGTGGACGCCATTGTTCACGTTGTGCGTTGTTTTGAAGACAGCAACGTTACACACGTTTCCGACAGGGTTAGCCCTAAAGAAGATATTGAAACGATAAATCTGGAACTTATTCTTGCTGATATTGAAACGGTAAACAGCAGACTTGCCAAAGCCATAAATATGCAGAAAACCGGCGACAAAAAGTACAAGACAGAGGCGGATATTCTGCAACGTGTGCTTACTTGTCTGGAAGGTGAAAAACCTGTTCGCACTATGACTTTTGACGAAGAAGAACAGCCGATTGTTGACGAAATGATGCTTCTTACCGCCAAGCCGGTTATTTATACCGCAAACATTGGTGAAGACGACCTTGGCAAAGACGAAAACAGCCTTTCGCTTGTGCAGGAAGTAAAGAAAATTGCCGATAGCGAAAATGCCGAAACACTTGTTATTTGTGCCAAGGTGGAGGAAGAACTTTCTACACTTTCCGCCGAAGAAAAAGAAATGTTTTTGGATAGTTACGGCATTGCCGAAAGCGGTCTTAACCGTCTTGTAAAAAAGTGTTACAAACTGTTGCACCTTGTAAGTTACCTTACTGCGGGTGAAAAGGAAACACGTGCGTGGACCGTTACCGAAGGCACAAAAGCGCCACAAGCGGCGGGCAAAATTCACAGTGACTTTGAAAAAGGGTTTATCCGTGCGGAAATTGTCCCTTACGAAACAATGCTGGAACTTGGCGGATACAATCAAGCTAAGGAAAAGGGCAAAGTTCGCAGTGAAGGCAAGGATTACGTAATAAAAGACGGCGACGTAGTGCTTTTTAGGTTTAACGTCTGATAAACCTGCACAAAAAGCGCAAAAACAGCGGTATATACAGCAATTTTTGCTATTTTTTCCGCATTAATTTTTATATTTGTCTTTACAAGCACGTTAGTATATGCTAATATAACATTGCCTATAGT
>JAZLJV010000158.1:0-13964 GCA_045618025.1 Clostridia bacterium | reverse complement strand
CCCTACCTGATTAGCAATGCCGTTGTAGTTTTTGTAGTAAAGAGAGTTGGTTATGCCGGTGTTGCCGTCTTCGTACTCGGTGTACCAGTTTGTACCGTCCATAGCCGTCTTTATTACCGTGGTGTAAGTGCTGTGCAGTTTGCCACGGTTATTGGTTTGCATTGGGTCGTAAACGTACAAATCAATACCTACGTAGCCTTCAAAGCCCATTTTGTCTTCGCTGTCAAACACATCAAGCATTGCTTGAGTAAGTACCGGTTTTGCAACAACGTTAATAACTTTTTCCGCTTTTGCTTTGCTGTCGGCTTTGCTGGTAGCAACAACCACCACCGTTTTGTCGCCGTCAACTTGGCTTGCCGTCAACACGCCGTTTTCTATAGAAGCAAATTCACTACCGCTCTTTATGGACCATGTAACTTCGGTGTTATCGGTACCACTTACGTTAGCTGTAAGAGTAATGGATTGACCGCTTTTTACTTCGCTGTTGCCTTTTATGCCTATCGTTACGGTTTCGGTTGGTGGCGTAGGTTTTACAGTAAATACTTTGGTCTCGGTAGAGTCGGAGTTTTGATAACCTTCCGCAGTTGCGTAAACGCTGTAGCGGAAAGATTTACCAATGTTGGCCACCTTGTACTCATTGGTGGTAACATTGTATGTTTGGTTGTTTATTGTAACAACGTAACCCGTTGCGTTTTCCACTGCATCCCACGTAATAAGCCCCGTAGAACTTATTGCGAGATTTTGCGGAGTGGCAAGTTTGGTAGGTTCAGGTGGCAACGGGTCATCACAACCTGCAAACGACAGCAACAAAACCATTGCCAGAACAATACAAATAATTTTCTTTTTCATAGCAAAGTGCCCTCCTTAGTTGCCGTAAGTGTACAAAACTGTTACAGCCTTATGCAAGGCGGAAACAAATTCACACTTTACTTCCAATAGCTGTTTGTCGCTGAAAGTGCAAGTAACTGTTATATCACCGCTTGCAGAAACATTTGCACCAAACAGTTTTTGTGCGTTGGCTTTTTCAACAATGCAAACAATGCTGTCTGCATTAAGTTGAGAAAAGACAATCATATCTTGCGTTAAAATTACGTGCGGAACAGTTTTTATTTGTTCCGTTTTGGTGGAAGAACTTTCCTTAAAGCCAACTTCGTCTGTGTTAAGTTCCTTTAATTTTGTGTCCACAGTAGCTTCTGTGCCGTTAAGCACAATTTTGCTTTCCTGCGAATAAACAGTAACGCCACCGTCTGTTTCGGTAACGCTTACCGTAGCCGTTTTGCACTCGCCAATGCACTCGTCCATTTGTTTAAGGCGTGTTTCCAGCGAATTACCGCAACCGCAAAGTATCAGACAAAATACAAGGGCTATAAGCGTTGTAGAAATAAATACAAATAATTTTTTATTCATAGCTCATCACCTCACAACCAAAGTTTTTTGCCAAGAACCACAAACGCCATAAGCGTAAGTGATAAAACGCTTGTAACTGCTTGCACGTTGCCAAAAGTGGAAATGTTTTTGTATTCCGTCGTTTCTTGTTGCAAAGCGTTGCAGTAGTTTTTGTAGGAATCTAAAAGTGCGTTGTAGCTTGTCAGGTCAAGAAGAGTTCTTTCTTCAACGTCCAAAGCGTTAATACGTGCAGAAATATCCGCAAGTTGCGTAAGCATTGAAATATTAAACTGCGTTGGCAAGTTTTGTAACAGAGCAATAACCTGTTGTGCTTCTTTGGAAACAGTCTTCAACTTAACCGACGTAAGTTTTTGTTTTGCATTCATTACTGTTTCCACCATTTTGTACCAATCGCCCGGCATAATGCCGTAGGTGGTCGGGTCTTGCGTTACGTTGTTGTAACTTGCAAGTGCCTTGTTAACCAAATCTTCGTGAGAAATGTTAACGGCTTTTAGCGTTGCAATTTTGTTAGCGTACGTTACAAAATCCACCATTGCCTTTTCCATAGCCACGTAACTGCTTGTTTCGCTGTCACCTACTTTGCCGAAGTAGGCAAGATATACTGCGGAATCGTAACCACTGATGTTTTTGTTACAAGGAACAATCATTTTGATAGGTTCTTTGCTACCAACCAAATCAATAAAGGTGTAGTAGTAAAGTTCCAAACCAAACAAGTCAAATTGATTATGCAGTAGTTCAAATCCCGGAGCGTTTTCCGCAAGAACAGTGTCGCTGTCGTAGAAATCTTCCAGAACAGGTGCCTGAACGGACCGGAATTCTACCGTAACAAGGTTTTCGCAACCGTTAAATGCGTAGTTACCAATGTAACTGAGGCTATCCGGCAAAATAATTACCGTTATGTTCTTGTTGTCATTGCCTGCGTAGGTATCAATACGGTAAGTACCGTCGGCAACAGTCAAAATAGGATTTGTGTTGCCTGCAGGGACGGATTTCAATTCCCACTTGCCGTTTGCCAATTTGGTGTACAACACACCGTCAACAAGTTTTGCGTAGTCGTTTATGGTGCAATCGGCAATATCCAGACCGCCGTAGTTACAGTAGAAGGATGTAAGTTTTTCACAACCTTGGAATGCCATTGTGCCGACGTGTGCCAAATTGCCGTTAAATACAAACTTGGCAAGTTCTTTGTTGCCTTGGAAAGCACATTCGCCAACACTTTCAAGTTTATCCGCCGTAAGGCCAAGCAGGTTGGCATTCTGGAAGGCGTAGTCACCTATTTTTACAAGGTTATTTGCCGTAAGTTTGCCACTTACCATTGTTCCGGCAAATGCACCGAAACCGATTTCCTTAGCGGAAGAAAGGTCAATATTTGCCAAAACATAGCAGGAAGTAAATGCGTAATCACCGAATATTTCAACTTTTGCGGTGTTTACAACTTCCAATTCTTCACAGCCGGCAAAGGTGTATTTACCTATGGTTGTAATGCTGTCAGGCAAATTAACCGAACCCAAAGCTTTGCAGTAAGCAAAGATATAGTTGCCAAAATCCGTTACGGAAGACGGAATAGTTACAGTAAGCAGTTGTTCACAGCCCAAAAATGCACCGTCGCCAATTTTTATAAGGCTGTCCGGCAGTTCTATACCGACAATTCTCGGTGCACCGCCGTAGGAATCATAGCGAGAGAATGCACCTTCGCCAATTTCTACAACAGAAGGTACTTTTATGTTGGAAAGTGTTGCACAATCGGCAAAAGCATAGTTGCCAATGTGTGTTACGTGCGCCATATCTGCATTTACCAACGCAGAACAACCGTAAAATGTTTCCGCTTCAATACGTTCACCAATTTTGGTAAAGTCAAGCGTGGAAAGTGCCGAGTCGTTGGCAAAACAGCCCTGACCGAAGTGCACTCCGCCGTTTTCCGGCATATTTACCGTAGTAAGTTTTTTACAATCCTGGAAAGCACCCAGACCAAACTCGGCATTTTCGCCCACGGTGACGGTTATCAACGCCACTCTCAAAAATGCGCCTTCGCCTACAACGGCATTTGCGCCGATTTCAGCAGAAGTAAGTGCCGTTCCCAAAAATGCGTAGTTACCCACCACTTTTGCACTTGCCATATTTGTTACAGTAGTTAAAGCAGTTGCATTGGCAAATGCGTAGTTGCCAAGTGTTATTCCGCTTTCCGCAGGCAATACCACTTCTGCGAGCTCCTTACAGTCGGCAAATGCGTAAGCACCTACAACAAGGTTTGGATTGGTAATAATAATTTTTGAGAAATTTACACCGGCAAATGCGCCGTCGGCAACGTGTGTGTAACTATCGTCAAGCACATATTCGCCATCGTTTTTGCCCTGAACGGACATTATTACTGTTTTTCCGTCTTTGGAAAGTAGCAGTCTGCCGTCAATATCACATTTGTAGTACGGGTTGTTTTCATCAACCACAAACAAGTTTACCTTTGTACCTGCAAACATATAACCGTTAAGGTTTGTCGGCGTTACATTTTGCGTTTTGTCGGCAACACCGCTTGTAATAACGGTATCATCTGTTAACAGACGAGTATTCTTTTGCAAATAAATACGTTGCAAATCGGAACATTGATAAAATGCGTGATTGCCGATTTTTACGTCGTTATCAGGCAACGTAAACTTGCCCAGTTTGCTGTCGCCGTAAAATGCTTGAGAACCGATAACATCAACATGGCCGTTAAGCGTAACCGAAGTAAGTTCTTCGCATTCACTGAATGCGCCTTCACATATTTCAACAATATCACCGTGAAGCGTTACCGTCTTCAGCTGTTTGCATTGTGCAAAGCAGAACGTAGGGATGTCGCAATCGGCATTGTAGATATCTACGCTTGTGAGACCGCTACGGGCAAACATAGCGTAGGAAAGTTTGGTGTTGGCAACAAGCGTTACCGACTTAAGGTTTTCACAACCTTGGAATGTTTGTGCACCTGTGTTGCGTAGGCAGGTCAAATCTACGTAAGAAAGTGATTTGCAACCTGCAAATGTGCCACGACCGATAGCATAAATATTGGAAACGTCAACGTTATCCAGTTTTTCACAATTATAAAATGCGTAAGCACCAAGTACTTCCAGTTTTGGTGCATTAGCCAAACTAAAGTACGTTTTATCTGTTTTTGCAACAAGGTCACCGTTTACGTTAAGGTAAGTTTTGTTGACTTTGGCATCAGGATAACTGCTTGCCTGACTGTCACCTTCACGTACTACCGCATCACTTGTTACCACTCTTTCCAAATCGGTATCGCCGTAAAAGGCGTATTCACGAATAAACTTTACCGTACTCGGAATAACAACCGATCTGAGCCCCGTACAGTTGTAAAATGCGTATTTTTGAATATCTTCCACACCTTCCGGAATAACAACGGAAGTTATTGTAGTGTTGGAATCTGGTATTTTGTTTGCATCGTAATCTTCTTCGGTAAGTTCAATTGAGTTATCGGTATTGTACAAACAAAATGCGTAAGCACCAATATACAAAATACCTTCGTCATCCGGAATTACCACGTTACCGCCCAAACCCTTGTATGCAACAAGCATACGGTTTTCAATAACAAATTCGTTCTTTATTGTTACGTTCAAAATTGCACGCAAGTTAGAACCGCTTATCTTTACTGAAATAATGGCGTTACCTTCCTTTAAGCCGGTAACAACGCCGTTCTGGTCAACACTTGCAACTGCAGGGTTAGTAGATTCGTAAACGTATTCGTACTTGCTTGCAACGTACCAAGGGTTAATATCCAAAGCAAGCTTTATCTTTTCACCCGGGTAAAAACTTACACTGCCTTTTGCGCTGGTAAAGTTTCTGTCGCCGGTCTGACCTATTTCACTTGTTTGAGCCGCCCGTGAATAAGCAAATACCGTATCGTAGTGAGAGAACCTTACCGATTCTATCTTGGCGTTTTCTACATTATCCACAGTTGGCGTGGAAATCGTTCTATCGGCAGGGTTTTCCTGTTTTTCCTTTACGTTTATGATGAGTACCGCTTGGCGAAGATCCATCTGTTCACGTACGGAAACGGTTGCTTTGCCTGCTTTTACACCGACAACCAAACCTTCGTTTACCTCAACAACCTTTTGATTTGAACTGTTCCAAACAAGGTGCTTTAAGTAGTCTTTTGCTTCGTCGGTGTGCTTATCCGTTGTGGAAAGGAAGTTTCTCAAATCCACCACGTCGTCTTCGTACATTGACAAGATTATAAGGTCACTGCCCTCTTCTTCACCGTTGGTAGTAAATTTAAAACTGCCGTTCGTTCCCGGTAGTTGACACAGGAACAAATTGGAGTTAAGTGCGTAGTCGTCAACTGCAAACGCAAGTGCGCTGGTAATTATCTGGTCGTCGTAAATGTCTTCCAAATAGTCGGTAATTTCAAGTTTAATCGTGCTGTCTTTGCCCTTTTCACTGTAAACAGGTATTGGGTTATCAGTCAAATAGGTATAGCTTGAAGACGATGTGAAAATTATCGGAGTAACTGATTGTACGTACTGATTATCGTACAATGTAAGTGTTACGTAGTAACGGTCTTTCTTTAAGGTTTTGTCGTAAGTTTTGCTGTAAACGGCACTCTTTATTATCGGTGCTTCGTCGTCCATTGTGAACGTGAACCCGAAAGAATTACGGACGTTTGTTGTTTCTCCGCCGTCGCCGTAATCCAGTTTGCCAACCATGTTGAACTCGTACTCACGGTTGTTTACCAAATTGTTCGGATACGATTTGAACTTGACATCGGCATAGTACGGGTAAGCCATACTGTAGTAGTGCGCTTTTGTTGCGTTGTACTCAGTGTAAGTGTAAACAACTTCACCCGTGGCCTTATCCGTTATGGTAAAGTCCATTTGTTTTGCACTACGCAGTAATCCTGTGTAAACCGCACCAATGCCGTCTATACAACCAAGTGTGTTGGAAACAGCAATATGGTCAGTGCTTGCAGGAATTGCATCGTACAAATTTTCGTCAATATCGTACAGGTACGTTCCAAGCGGAATAATGTAGTTGTAGTAGTAGGAACCGTACGGAGTAGTTGCAATGTAGTCGGCTTTTATCTTATCTTCGTCGTCAATAGCCTTGTTGTGAGCTTCGCTTTCCACTTCGTAATAGGTTTTATCAAACATCGGGGCTTCCGTCCAGTCACCGTAAAAGGCAAGGAACGGAATGTTAAGGTTAATTTCACTGTTGCTTGCAAGTTTTACAAAACCTTCAACGTACATACCGTACGGGAACAAACTTTCAATATTGTGTTTGTCCTCATCGGTAAGAGTGTAGGTAACTTTAAGTTTTACCGTGCCGTTTGCATCTACACTAACGGTTTTGCCGTTTACGCTTCCGTCACCGCCGACAAACTCAAAAGTGTAGTTGTCGCCGAGAATTTGCGGAGTTTCCGCAACAAACGATTCGTCACTGGACGAAACCGTTTCCGTCATACCGACAAGCGACAAATCGTATGTAAGTCGGCTGTCAGAGATGTTAACAATGTTGAACTGCATTGTGTACACACCGCTTCTTGTCGGGTCGTCGCCAAGTTCCAGTTTGGTGCGGTCGCTTCCGTCAACGGAAAGGAACGCCTTGGTATTAACAACATTATACAAACTTGCAAGCCCTGCGCCCTGTTTACGTGGTGAATACGGGTTGCCTTCTTCGTTAAGGCAAATTGTTGCCGTAGACATCAACAGCTGATTAGCCATGTTGTTTATGTCGTTCCACGAATAAGTCGGGTATTTTTCCTTGAGGTATTGGCGAATAAGCACCACAATACCGGCAAGGTTAGGGGTTGCCATAGACGTACCGGAAAGTTCGTCGTAACCGCCGTTAGGTACAGCGGACAAAATGTTCCCGCCGTGTGCGGTAATTTCCGGCTTCATTTCCAGTGAAGGTGTTGGTCCCCAACTGGAGAAATCGCTGATGAACGGTCCTGCAAGGTAACCGCCGTGTTCACTGTCGTTAAAGTTAAATTCCATCGTACCGTTATCTTTTTGAGCAAGTTTGTAACCGTCGTCCTTGCTGATTGATACCGTTGGAATATGGTCTGATTTACCCATTGACATCAAAATGTCGCCGTCAATGTTGTTGTAGATAATGCAGGCAATTGCACCGGCTTTTTTGGCATTTGCAGCTTTTTCTTCAAAGGTGTTGTCGCCACGTCTTATCACAGCCACTTTACCGTGAAGATCCAATCCGGTAAAGTTAACGCTAATGCCTACACCGGGAACAGTTACGTACGGCAAAGTTATGCTCTGCTTAAGTTGTTCCTCCGTGTAGCCATTGGCAAGCAACGATTGGTAAAGCTCGCCGTAAAAGTCGTTTTCCGTACCGCTTATGGAGTTGGACTCTTTGTAGAAGAATACTTGATTGCCGTTAGCAATAACGTATCTGCTTTTTGTACCGCTGATGGATGCAACGGAAAGTGCACTTGCATAGGTAGAAGGTGAACCCACCGTACCGGAATCCGGATTGGTGGCCTTGTTGGTGTTACCTTGGTCTCCGCCAAATGCCGAACTGTAGTCGTTACTTGCGGCAGTAATAAGGCTTATGCCGGCATCACCTATTGCCTTGTAAACTTTGTTAAGGTTTTCGTCGTCTTCTACACGGGAGAAACCGCAAGAAGAACCGAGCGACATATTGATAACATCCACGCCGAGAGTTACACAGTCTTCCAAAGCAAGCAAAATATCTTCCGTCTTACCGCCTTCGTCCAAATCAGGGAAAACCTTCATCAGTACAAGTTGCGTGTCAACGGCAATACCCGTTATGGTATCGCTTTTACCGCCGATAATTCCGGCAACGTGTGTGCCGTGTTCACTATCATACGGGAAAACGTCGTAGTCTTTGTCTGCATAGTCGTAAACAAAAGGTACTTTTGCCGTTGCGTAAACGTTGTAAAGTTGCAAACCGCTTGTAAGTTTGTAAGCGTTGGTTTGTTCAAGCTTTGCGCCTATGTCTTCACGGCTGTAAAGTACTTCGTCGGCATTGAGCTCACGCTGAAAAACTTCGTGCGAAAGGTCAAAACCGGAGTCAAGTACAGCAACTGCCGTGCCTTTACCGGTAAAGTTTACACTTGCCGAGTTGTAAATACCCGTAGGGTAAATATCCACTTCATTCACTACTGTTGCACCGCTACTTTGCGTTTTTGCCGATTGCGGAAGATTAAACGTTTCACTCATCATAACGTTTGCAACCGCATTTGCTTTGCCAAGTTGTGCCATTTTGCCGTAGGTGGTTTTTACCGCTACGGCATTCATAATGGTAGAGTAGTAACAAACAACGCCACTAATAAGGTTTTGCTGTTGCAAATTTGCCACAACGACGCTTTGGTCGTTGGCAATTTGGTTTGCCACCTGCTTGCCTTCGCTTGTCTGCAGATATTCCGCAACGCTTACCGCAGGCGTGTTTGCCTTTTGGTATGCATCAATAACGCTATCGCCGGCAAGGCTTACAATAACGGTAATTTCGTCATCGTCTTGGTAGCCGTTGTTTTCCTTCAGGTATTCCGCCTTAATGCGTGAAAGCATTTGTTCCTGCGTAAACTTGAAGTCGCTTTTGATAAGTTTTATTTCCGAAGAAATTTCTTCTGTCGGTACACTTACCATTGCAAAAGTCGGCAAAACAATGCTTGTTACAACGGAACAAACACAAATAAATGCCAACACAATTGTTAAAATCAATTTCTTTTTCACTTTTCTGTCCTTCTTTATAACCAAAAACTAAGTATCAGCATGGCCACCGTAAAGCAACCCAAAACCATAAGCAAATACGGCAAATATGCTACAAACGCCGTCCACTTTAGCACACGTCTTTCCTTGCGCGTAAGTCCTATATCTACCGCCTTAGGCCTATTGTCGCTTACACCGTCCATACTGTAAACGGTATGGCCGTCATCAACGTAGTTTTTTGCTATCCTATTTTTTTTCATTTTCTTGTTCCAAAGACTTCAAATAGTCTTCGTATTCCTTGTCGTACTTCTCCAAATTGTCCATTACCTCTTTGTTGTACAAATGGCATGCAACAAAATGGTTTGGCGAGTGTTCCACAAATTCCGGTTGTTTGAACTTGCACACGTTCATGCAGTTTTCACAACGTGTGTGGAATTTGCAACCCATAGGCGGATGCGCAGGTGAAGGAATATCGCCCTTCAAAATAATGCGTTGCGTTTTTACATCCGGGTTAGGCTCCGGCACGGCGGAAAACAATGCCTTGGTGTAAGGGTGAAGAGGATTATCAAACAGTTCGTCCGTTTCACCGAGTTCCATCATATTGCCAAGGTACATTACCAAAATCTTATCCGTTATGTACTTTACAACGGAAAGGTCGTGCGAAATAAACACATAGGTAAGCCCCATTGTATTTTGCAATTGCTTAAGCAGGTTTATTATTTGTGCCTGTATTGAAACGTCCAGTGCACTTACAGGTTCGTCACATATAACAAGTTTAGGTTTTACCGCCAAAGCACGTGCAATACAAATACGTTGACGTTGCCCGCCGGAAAACTCGTGCGGATAACGGTCGTAATAGGACATTTGCAGACCGCACTTTTTCATAATACTGCGAACGTAGTCGGAAACTTCTTCGGCAGGTACAATGTTGTGCACACGCACCGCCTCAGCAATTATGCTACCTACCGTCATACGTGGTGGCAAACTGGAATACGGATCCTGAAAAATCAGTTGCATATCCGTGCGGTATTTACGCATTTGCTTTTTGGAAAGATTTGTTATGTTTTCACCGTTGAAAATAATTTCTCCGCCGTCACTTTCGTAAAGCTTAAGAATGGTTCTGCCAAGTGTGGTTTTACCGCAACCGCTTTCACCGACAACGCCGATAGTCTGCCCACGTTGCACTGTAAAACTTACATCGTCAACGGCCTTCAAAGAAGTTACCGTTTTGCCCAGCAAGGTTTTTTCAATAGGAAAATACTTTTTAAGGTGCTTAACTTCCAACACCGGTTGCGCTGGGGAAGACGTTTGGTTTTTTGCAACATTTTTTACGTTATCAGCCATTTTTGCCCTCCTTTTCGTACAGGTAGCAACAAACGGAATGCGTTTCGCTTACCTTAACTTCCTTTGGATAACTGCCGTCACACTTGCCTATGCATTTGCTACATCTGTTTTTGAAGTAACAACTGTCGGGAAGATTTATCGGACTTGGTACCTGCCCCGGTATAGAGTACAACGGTTCGCTGGAAGAAGACGTAAGCAGTGGTTTGCTCTTTTGCAAGCCGATTGTGTACGGGTGAAGCGAATTGTGGAATATTTCGTGAGCTGTGCCCCTTTCAATAACCTTTCCGCAGTACATAACCACCACTTCGTCTGCCATTTCCGCAATAACGCCAAGGTCGTGCGTAATAAGCATTACCGAACAGCCCTCTTCCTGTTGCAGTTTTTTAAGCAGTTCAAGTATTTGCGCCTGAATTGTCACATCCAAAGCCGTTGTAGGTTCGTCGGCAATAATAAGTTTCGGTTTGCCAACCAATGCCATAGCAATCATAACACGTTGACGCATACCGCCACTAAGTTCGTGCGGGTAACTGTTGTAAACGTGTTCCGGCATGGCAATGCCAACTTTGGTAAGCATTTCTATACTGCAAGCCTTGGCATCCTCTTTGGAAATTTCCGGGTTATGCGTAAAACTTACTTCGTCAAGTTGGTTGCCAACGGTAAACACGGGGTTAAGACTGGTCATCGGTTCTTGGAAAATCATTGTAATGTCTTTTCCACGAACACGGTGCATGGCTTCGGTAGGCATTTCGGCAATGTTGTAACAAAGTTTTTCGCCTTTTTCGTTTTCGCCGAGTTCGTCTGAGTTAAAACGAATTTCGCCCCCAATAACCTGCCCTTGCGGTGCTTGCACAAGTTGCATTATGGAAAGTGACGTCACGCTTTTTCCGCAACCGCTTTCACCAACAACGCCTATTATTTTTTTCTTCGGAATATCAAAGGAAACGCCATTTACACTCATTACCGTACCCGTATCGGTAAAAAATACCGTTTGCAGGTTGTCCAGCTCTATAATGTTGTTTTTGTCACGCATAACGGAAGTATATTCGCTTACGTCTTTTTTGCGCCGTTTCAAACCTTCGTAGTACTTCATCTGCTGAGTGTTGTACTTCAAAATACGGCGACTTTCCTTTATGGATAAGTAATTAGAATTGTTTTTCATTTTATTTTACCAAACGTGCAATGTTTTTCACGTCGGGGTCCTTTCAGTTTATTTTTTAGCCTTAGGGTCCATTGCATCACGCAAACCGTCCCCAACAAAGTTGAAGCCCAGCACGGCAATAACAATCATAAAGCCGGCAGGTAGCCACGTGTTGGCATGGTATTGCAATGCAACCGGATCGTTGGAAAGAGCAATCATTGTACCCCATGCAGCCTTGCCTATTGGCACGCCAAGTCCCAGATAGCTCAATGTGGATTCGTACAAAATTACACTACCCAGTCCCAAAGTCATAGATACGATAAGCTGTGGCATAACGTTTGGAATAAGGTGTAAAAAGATTTTTCTCCACGTAGGCAAGCCCATAACTTCCGTTGCGGTAATGTATTCTTGTTCACGCAGTCCGAGTATTTGCCCACGTACCATACGTGCAACACCACTCCAGCTAAACAGTGTAATCATTACCATCAAAACGTAAATTTGCTGGTTGTCGTTTATGGCGCCTTGTATTTTCCAACCGTCAATAACTGCCGAAGCAATAAGCAAAATAGGCAAAGTAGGTATACAGTTGAAAATATCAACAATACGCATTATTACTTGGTCAACCCATCCGCCGAAGTAGCCGGAAATACCACCCATAATAATACCGATGATGGTTTCCAAAATAACTACAATAAAACCAATGGTAAGGGAAATTCTTCCGCCGTACATAAGACGGGTAAACACGTCATAGCCTTGGTCATCGGTACCAAGCAAATGTTCTGCCGACGGCTTTGCATAACGGTTGAGATTGGTTGTTTTTTGCACTTCTTCAACGTATTCCACCGTAAAACCGTCACTATCAACGTAGCTATCGGTTGTGTAGGTAGAAGTTGTTACGTCACTACGGTCAACAACAAATTCGTTACCAACGGCTGTTTTGTCATACCATCTGCCGTAAAGTACCGGCCCAAGGAAGGAAAACAGAAACAGCCCCACTACCATTACCAAACCGACAATGGAAAGTTTGGAACGGAAGAAACGACGCATTATTACACGAAACGGACTAAGTTCCTGAAATGTTTCCGCATCTTTGGTGGCTTCAAGTTGTTGGTTTGCTACGTCAGAATTGGTTACAAGTTCGGCGTTTTCCACCGTGTTGGTTTGTTCAATAGGAGTTTTATTTTCTTGTTCTTGCATTTTTTACCTCCTACTGTCCAAGTTTGACACGAGGGTCAACTATAGAATACATAACGTCTGAAAGCAACGTCCCGATAACCGTAAGGACGGCAAGGAACATGTTGTAACCCATTATAAAAGGTACGTCACCCTCCTTAAGAGCTTTGTAAGCAAGGTTGCCGATACCGTCAATGGCAAATACCTGTTCGGTAATCATCATACCGCCAAAGAGTGACGGCAAAATGCCCGCAAGCAGTGTTGCCAAAGGTATAAGTGTGTTACGGAAGGCGTGCTTGTAAATAACTTTCTTTTCACTAAGACCTTTTGCACGTGCCGTACGAATGTAGTCGGAGTTAAGCACCTCTAACATATTGGTACGTGTATAACGCATAAGTCCGCCAAGCGACAAAATAACGCTGACAAAAATAGGTAACACAAGGTGCTTTGCCATACTGCCTATTTTTGCCATAGTGCCTGCAAAAGTCGCCTCGTACGTGCCTGCATCCACAAGTCCGGAAACAGGTAGCCAGCCAAGGTCAACGGCAAACAGTTTTATTACTATTGCCGCAAAGAAGTACGTCGGCAGTGAAAGTCCTATCATGGTAAACACCGTTACAAGGTAGTCACGTGCTGTATATTGGTGCGTTGCGCTGTCAATGCCAAGCGGAATGGAAATAGCAAACTGCAACACCGTAGCAATAAGAGCAATGGCAAAGGAAATCCACATGTTTTCCTTTATTACCTGTGCAACCGGTTTTTCGTACTTAAATGATTGTCCCAAGTCGCCCTTGCACAAGTTGCCCAGCCACGTAAAGTAGCCTTTGAGTATTGTGCCAAGCCTTTCGCCAAAGGTATACAAACGGTAATTGGTTGTGCTTTCCACTGCACTATCGTCCACAAGAAAACTGATTTTTTCCTCTACAAGGTCGCCGTCATCGTTATGCGTAAGGCTTACAGTGTAGTTACCGCTCAAAGTAACCTTGTCCGTTCTGGTTTTGGTTGCCACGCCGTCATCGTTGGTTGTTTCTTCAATTTTTACTCGGGTAAGCTTAAAAACGTAGTTACCGCTGTCATCCTTAGATAACACAAGCGTATCGTTACCGCTTTTGTAAGTACCCCTTACAAAGTCGTAGTAAAGCACTTCCGCCTCGGTATCCGTCTGGTGGTCGTGTTTTTTTACGTCACGGGCAAAGGTAGATGTACCTTCGCTGTCGGTTACGGTAAGTTGC
>JAZLJV010000157.1:0-4876 GCA_045618025.1 Clostridia bacterium | reverse complement strand
TGAAGCAATTTTTGCTGCTGACGGAGAGAACGTTTACGTTGGTAAGGATGCAAGCAGTGTTAAAGTCAGTGCAACCGTTGTTGAACACGGCAAAGGCAAAAAACTTAACATCTTTACCTACAAAGCTAAAAAGAACATCCGTAAGCGTCAAGGTCACAGACAACCTTACACCAAGCTTAAGATTGATGCTATCAAAATTGGCTAATGACACACATAACTATCAAAAAACAACAAAATTCTATCGTTGAAGTTGTTGCTGAAGGGCACTCGGGCTACGGCATTGCCGGCGAAGACATTGTTTGCGCAGGCATTTCCGCCATTATCAATACTACCCTTTTGGGGTTGTTGCAGGTAGCGGGAGTGAACGTAAAATACAGCGCCAACGAAGAAACTACTAACGTGCGGTTTACTTTGCCGAGCGATATGGACGAGCAACAGCGCCATGACGCAGATGTAATACTTTCAACAATGCTTTGCGGTATAAAGAGTATTTACACGGAGTATTCCGACTTTATTGAATTGGAGGTAATTTAACATGATTATCAGTTTGCAGTTCTTCGCCCACAAAAAAGGTATGGGCAGTACTAAAAACGGTCGTGAAAGCGAAAGCAAACGCTTGGGCGCAAAACGTGCTGACGGTCAGTTTGCAAAAGCTGGAAACATTCTTGTAAGACAGCGTGGAACGCACTTTCACCCTGGTAACAACGTAGGCATCGGCAAAGACGATACGTTGTTTGCACTTGTTGACGGCGTTGTAAAGTTTGAACGTTACGACAAAACAAGAAGACAGGTTTCCGTTTATCCTATTGCAAAATAATTAAAGGAAAATTTGAAAAGGAGTTCTGCGTTCAGGCAAGAACTCCTTTTTGCTGATACAATGAAAACTTTTACTATTACCGATACAAAAAATTTTAACGTGCGTGATACGTTGGAATGCGGACAGATTTTTCGCTATAAACAGCTAGGCGAAAACAGTTTTGGCGTGTACTCTCAGGATAAGTATGCTGTTTTGACTACCGAAGGCGACACGGTTACCGTGCAAAGCGACGACTGCGAGTACTTTGCCGACTTTTTTGATTTGCAAACGGACTATGCCGAAAAAGTACAACGCATAAAGGGTTACGGCAGTGTAATGAACAAATGCGCCGAAATGGGAAAGGGCATTCGCATACTTAACCAAAATCTTTACGAAATGATTATTTGCTTTATTATTTCCGCAAATAACAACATAAAGCGCATACAACTTATTGTTGAACGGTTGTGCAGTGCCATTGGTTCGCCTACCGCCTACGGCAACGCTTTTCCTACTGCAGAGCAAATGGCTGAAAAAGACGAGACTTTTTACTCAAGCATTGGGGCGGGTTACCGTGCAAAATACCTTGCCGAAACGTCAAAACATCTGGTAAATTACAATTTTGATGCACTTTGCAAAATGTCCACGCAGGATGCACGCAAAGAACTGCTGACTTTTTTGGGGGTTGGTCCAAAGGTTGCCGATTGTATTTTGCTTTTTGGGATGCATCGTGGCGATGTTTTTCCCGTTGATACGTGGATTAAAAAGGTTTACCACGCTTATTTTGAACACGGTCACAAAGACGGTGAAATTTCGTCATTTTTCTGCAATCTTTTCGGTGAAGATGCCGGCTTGTGCCAACAATATTTGTTTTATTGTCAGCGAAAGTATGGACAAATTGACTGAAATATTGTAAAATATTGTGTAATTGGGGGTACGTTATGCTGGAAAGTAAAAATATTGCACTTTTTATTGACGTGGATAACTGCAGATTGGAGTATATTCACTACGAAAACGTAATAAACCAACTTAAGGAGTGTGGCAACATTGTTTGTGCCACCGTTTACGGCGCCAATGAAAGAAAACATAAAAGAATAATTACCGACGCACACCGTAACGGTTACAAAATTGAATTGCCTGCTGTTGACAGAAAACGTGGTGTACGTGCCTTTGATTACCGTATTTTTGTTGATGTAAGCGAGCTGGTGGCTTCCAATGATAAAATAGATGCCGTTGCAATAGTTGCGGAACCGGCAAATATGGTGCATTTGTATGTTATGTTAAAACGTCACGGAGTAAGTATTTTTTCCTGCGATAATGCCGATGAATACAGCATGAGCTACGTTGACGAACTGATTGATACCGGTAAAGTGGAACAACTGCGGGTGCCTTCACGCCATGTTATTCCGCCAAAAAAGCCGATTGCCAAGCCGGAAACGCTGAAAAATATGCAGGAATCTACGGCGGAACAACCTGTTGGTGTTGAATTACCAAGCAATTCAGACAAAATTGTTGCCGTTGATACTCCAAAGATTGTTGCCGATGCAAACGGTACCGAAAAAATCTCGGATGCACCGAGCATTGCCGACGAAACACAGGCGCTTCTCAATAAAATTAACGCTTACCGCATGGAGGAAAAGCCGGAAAACGTTACGGAGAAAACTACTGACGAACGTGTTGCCGATGTTGATGACAAAAACAGCTTTTCCGCCGACAATACAACGCAATTTGCACCTGAACCGCAAGTAGAGGTAAACCAAAAAGTTGACGAGCCCGTAAAAGTTGCTCCGCAAAACGACAGCGAATTGTTCAGCAAAATTGAGCAAGCAAAACAGGCCGATGACGATGATGCCGAACTTTTGGCAAGGATACAAGAGTTGCTTGCTGAGTTAAAAAAATAAGAATAAAGCATTACTTCAGAGAGTGCTCCCGAGGATAGAAGGGCAGATAGATTGGTCGGTTTTTAATTGTCACCGTTACTTTCTGTACGGTACTGGTTTAGCCGACAAAAGACAACAAAAAAGTGAGAGTAAATATCTCTCACTTTTCTTTTTTATGTTGATTTTACAATACAATTTTGATTTTCAAAAACACGTTGCAAACACCAAAATCTCGGCATTTTTACGTCTTTTTGCCGTTTTGTTCGTCAAAAATCCCTATGGTGCACTCCCGTTACGGAGTGCTTTTTTAGTGTTCCAACAGTTTTTTTACGTAACTGTCGGGCGGACTTTCCACATAGCAAACGTATGGCAGTTGGCTTTCGTCCTGCTTGTAAAGGCGAACGTTAAGCGTGCGCATTTGGTCGGCATTTACAACGGCGTTGAACACAAATGCAGGTACGTAGCCTTGTTTTTCTACCTTTACGGTAACGCAAAACCAAGAGGTTTCGTTTTGGTCGTATGTGTTGGTGTCGTGGCTGAGGTCTATCACAGGCGAAGTACCTTTGTTGTCGGTATAAAACGCCTTGTTTTGTACCGTTACGGTACAATTGTGCAGGGCATTTCCGTAAAGATCGGTAACTTCCACACGCATTGAGCACTGCTCGTTAGCCAAAGTTGATACGTTGCTTTTGTTGTCAATTGCCGTAAGAACAACCAATAGCGTAGCCAACACGGCAATTACCAAAGCAAAGTTTTTTAATGTTACTTTCATACTGATATTCTACGCACGAGCGGTTGCAATATGTCACTTTTTGTAAAATGCACGCAAAAAGGCTTTGGCAAAATAGCGCCTTGTCTGGTTTTGACGTGCTGTGCAAGTCGGCGTACAGCGGTCAACAATCTGTTACCGCATTTGCTGTCTGAAAAAACTTTCAAACAATATAAAGCAAATGCATAAAGGTGAAGTAAAAAAACGTCTTCGGGCAGGCCGTAAAATTTTTGCTGTGGCTGTATTTGACTGCAGGCAAATGCCGTGGTAAACAAATCGTCAAAAAACGTCAAAAAAAGTGGCAGTATTTCGTAATATATTATTTTATTGCGTGTGCTTGCTTTACTAACGGCACAAATTATGTTACAATATTACAGACGATAGTGGGTTTTGCGGTTTGGTGCGCAACCACGTTTTGAAGTTTTCTTAAAGGGGATAATACAAATGCTTAACAAATCACCAGCAAAAGGTATGAGAGATTTTTTGCCTGAAGAGTTTACCACTCGCCAGAAGGTTTTACGTACAATTCAGGAAACTTACGAACAATTCGGTTTTACCCGTATAGAAACGCCTGCGGTGGAAAACATAGATTTGCTTACTTCCAAGCAGGGCGGAGATAACGAAAAACTTATTTTCAAAATATTAAAGCGTGGCGAAAAGCTGGAAAATAACGGTGGTGAACTTGCCGATTTGGGGCTCAGGTATGACCTGACCGTTCCGCTTGCACGTTTTTATGCCAACAACTGTGGCAGTTTGCCATCGGTTTTTAAGGCTATGCAAATGGATAACGTTTGGCGTGCAGACCGTCCGCAAAAGGGTCGTTTCCGTCAATTTATGCAGTGCGATATTGACATTATCGGTGAGGAAAGCAACCTTGCCGAAGTGGAGCTGATTACCGCTACTATGCAGGCGCTAAGCAACCTTGGCTTCAGCGGTCTTACCGTGCGCATAAACGACCGTAGACTTTTGAACGCCCTTGCCGACAAATTTGAACTTTCGGAAGAAGAACGTTCGGACGTGTTTATTTCGTTAGACAAATTGGATAAAATCGGTGTGACCGGTATTTTGCAGGAAATTGAGCAGATAGTACCGGGAAAATCCGTTGCATTTGTAGATATGATTAACCGCATTACTTCTGCGGAAAACCCGTTAAAAAAGGCAGTGGAAGAACTGGGCGAATATTTGCCGGAAGAGGTAAAAAATAACCTTGAAGACATCATTTACGTTTGCGACAGAACCGTTAAAAACGGCAATGTAATTTTTGACGTTACGTTGGTGCGTGGTATGGGCTACTATACCGGCACCGTATACGAAATTTCCGTAGAAGGTTTGCCGTACTCGGTTGCCGGTGGCGGTCGTTACGACAAAATGATTGGTCGTTTTACCGGTACAAACACACCTGCTTGCGGGTTCTCTATTGGTTTTGAACGCATT
>JAZLJV010000156.1:0-2478 GCA_045618025.1 Clostridia bacterium | reverse complement strand
CCACGTGTTGACACCGTCACCGAAAATGTGGTTGGTATAAAGGTTGCCACGCATTGTAACAACGCTACCTACCGGCACATCCGAAGCCATATAGTAGTTTACACGCACTACACCCTGCACGGTTGTTTCTTCGCCGTCGCCTACGTGGTAGGTACAATCGTCAAGATACAAAACGTGCACCTGTTTGCTTGTGTTGCGTGAAAGGTCTGTAACCCTGCCGGTAAACGTACAGCTTACGGAAAAATCGTTGAAGTACCGGTTAAATTGCAACAAAAACGTGCCGTAACCAAGCGCAAAACACACCAAAGCCACCACAAAAACAACATACAGTTTGTTTCTTTTGAAAGCAAAAAAGATAACTCCCGCAGTAAGCAACAAAACTGCAACAAGTGTCAACCACCATTTGTCAAAAAGAAGAATATAAGCGGAAAAAATGCCAAACGCAAGACTTAAAAATGCCACAAGCAAATAGCGGACGTTAATCAGCAATTTCATAGTCTGCCTCGCTTATGAAAAATTTGTAAAAACACTTGTTATAGCTATTGCCAAGTGCTTTTTGTAAATCGGCATTATTGTGTATTTTGCCGTTTTTTGCAATGTAATCGGCAAGCAAACAAATTGTATCTTCGGAAATATCGTTTACTGCCTTGCGTTGCAAAACTCTTTCACCGTTAACGTTTATGGAAGAATAGTGCGTGCCATTGCTGACGTATTCCACGTAAAAATGCAAATCACTTTGCGAAACAATATAGTTGGCATTTTGTACAAAACTCTCCGCTACAAGACCGGCTTGCTCCAGAACGGCATAGTAATTTGAACCCACGTCTACAAAGTAGTAGCCTGATTGCTCAACCGCACCACTTACATAAACACGTAGTGGCAAAACGGTGGTTTCCGATAGGGGCACATCCTGAAAAGGGGCAGACGAAGAACAGCCGGAGAAAAACACTGAGGCTGTACTTACAAATACTATTAACAATAGCAACGCATAAAATTTTTTCATTGGTAAGACCGAAAACTTGTAGCTGAATGGATTCAACCTGACTAAACAGGGTGGGTAATCTGTCCGGTAGCGCTGTCTTCAACTGGAGAAAATACTCTTGAACTCCACACGGAAGCCCTTGGATGCCTGACATTACTATCAAGGAACACGATTCCCTTTTACGAAATGTGGTTGACGCAAAACGCCACAAGTTTTCGGATAATGTAATTATACTACATAACTGTATTTTTTACAACAAATAAACGACAACATGTAAAAACGGCACACTTCGTTACCGAGTGTGCCGAAATTATTTATTATTTTATGCCAAGTTTTTCCTTTACTTCCGCTTTTTTCATTGCTTTTGTTTTTTTGCGAATAAGTCGTCTTTCACGAATGCCGGCAAACGGTGTAAAAGGTGTGTGTTTACACTTGCAAACAACAAACAACACCAGCAAATAAATACCCCAAATGCCCAAGCCGAGTACGGCATACGGAAGCAATGCTACCACAACTTTCAGCAAGAAACGAATAACCGAGCTTACGCTTGACGTGCTATCGCTAAGCACTGTTCCAAGTTCTTCCCAAAAGCTTGGCGCTACGTATTCGTAACGGGCATACATGCTAAGGTACACCGTGCTGTATTCCGCCTGACTTTTGTAGCTTTGCATCTGTGAAGAAGATTGGTCAATAAGTTTGCTTAGGTCTACAAGACGTGTAGCAAGATATTCACGGTCGGCCATACTTGAACCGTTGGTTTTTGATTCTTCCAGCAGTTGTTCAACCGTTTCATACTGTGCTTCGTACGCTTGCTTTTGTTTTGACACTGCAGTGTAACGGTCTGTTATGTCTTCCGAATCCACCTGGGCATCGGTCACTTCGCCAAAGCCGTCAAAAGAATTCAAAAATTCTTCAAGATGTATTGTCGGCACCTTGTAAATGGCATAAAAATAACCGCTACGACTTTGCGAATAGGAGGCAAAGTGTCCGCCGTATTCGCCGAGTTTTTGGTCAATGGCGTTTCTGGCGGAATCAATATTATCCACCGTAAGCGTTATGTGAGCGGAATAAACCAACAGGCGGTCATTTGTAAGCACAATGTTAAACTCACCATTGCTACCACTTTCGCCGGTGTTGCCCGGTGACGGTTCGTAAGCACTGTCGCCTTCACTACAACCGCAAAGCAATGCCAAAACAAGTAACAAAACAACAATAAAAGAATACTTTTTCATAAAACTACCTCCTCTTGTATTTATACTCAATAGCAAATTGCTACGCTATTCGTAGAAAAAATCATCAACAAGCGTACCGTCTTTGTGATACAACTTGCCGTTCTCAGTATAAAAAAACTCATTTTCGGATGAAATTGTAAAACGGTAAATTATTTTGTAAGCCGTTATTGATTTTACCCCAGCGTTTTCATAAACCATGCACAAATAGCTTTTTGACACGACATAATATACTTCTTCAAGATATCTTGGCAAAGTTATGTTAAA
>JAZLJV010000155.1:0-8332 GCA_045618025.1 Clostridia bacterium | reverse complement strand
TATTTTAGTCGGAACAAGTGTTCCGGCTGTTTTTTTGTCGGTATTTTTTGCTGTAACAACAAGTTACCTGCCAATTGCATGTTGACTTAAGCATAGTTTTTATCAACGGACAATGGCCGTGGTTGTTTTGCACTTGCAGTGTATTTTTTAGTTGGTATGCTTGACACTTTTTGCCTGTTGTTTTACAATAAATAATAGTATTATTACTCTTTTGAGGGGCTTTTTATGGATAAAATTCAAATTGAAAAAAAGTGGAATGAACTGTGGAACAAAGAACAGGTTTACAAGTTTGACGAAACCAAGCCGGAAAACAAGTTTTACATGTTGGAAATGTTTTCCTACCCAAGTGCGGCAAAATTGCACCTTGGGCATTGGTACAACTACGGACTTTCCGATACATTTGCACGCTACCAAGTAATGAAAGGCAAAAACGTGTTTCAACCTATGGGGTTTGATGCGTTTGGACTTCCTGCGGAAAACTACGCCATAAAAACGGGCGTTCACCCTGAAGACAGCACATTTCACAACATTGAAATAATGGAAGGACAGCTAAAAAACATCGGTGCGCTGTTTGATTGGGACCACGAAATAAAAACTTGCCTGCCCGATTACTACAAGTGGACACAGTGGATTTTTTGCGAGTTGTACAAACACGGATTGGCTTACCGCAAAAAAGCGCCTGTAAATTGGTGCCCAAGTTGCAACACCGTGCTTGCTAACGAACAGGTTGTTGACGGCTGTTGCGAGCGGTGTCACACCCAAGTGGTAAAGAAAGATCTGACGCAATGGTTCTTCAAAATTACCGACTATGCGGAAGAACTTATCAGCGGTTTGGACGGTTTGGATTGGCCGGAAAAAACCAAGGCAATGCAAAAGAACTGGATAGGCAAATCTACCGGTGGAGAAATTGTGTTTGACCTTGCCGATGGCAGTGGCAGTTTTAGTGTGTTTACCACCCGTGCGGATACGCTTTTCGGTTGCACCTACGTTATTTTGGCGCCTGAACACGAACTTGTAGACAAAATTACCACACCTGAACACAAGGCGGAAGTGGAAGAATACAAAGCACAAGTTGCAACCACTAACGAAATTGAAAGACTTTCCACCGCCAAGGAAAAAACCGGCGTGTTTACCGGTAGCTATGCCATTAACCCGGTTAACGGCGAAAAGGTGCAAATTTGGATTGGCGACTACGTTTTGGCAAGTTACGGCACGGGCGCTGTTATGGCGGTACCTTCTCACGATGAACGTGATTACATTTTTGCCCAAAAGCACGGTTTGGAAATAAAGCGTGTAATAAAGGGTGAAGACGGCAACGACGAATTGCCTTTCTGCGAATACGGCACGCTGGTTAACAGCGGTGAGTTTGACGGTATGAAGAGTGCCGAGGCACGCATCAAAATTGTGGAAAAACTTGCCAAACAAGGCAAAGGAGAACTAAAAACCAACTACCGTTTGCGTGATTGGCTGGTAAGCCGTCAACGCTACTGGGGCGCACCTATACCGGTAATTTACTGCGACAAATGCGGTGAAGTACTGGATGAAAACCTTCCGGTAATGCTTCCTTACGACGTAGAGTTTACACCGGACGGCACAAGTCCGCTTGCCAAGCACGACAAGTTTATGCACGACGTAACCTGCCCTAAGTGTGGCGGAAAAGCGCACCGTGACCCGGACACGTTGGATACCTTTGTTTGCAGTAGCTGGTACTACCTTCGTTACCCTGATAACAAAAACGACAAAGAGCCGTTCAACACCGAGTGGATTGACAAAATGCTACCGGTAGATAAATACGTTGGCGGTCCGGAACACGCTTGCATGCACTTGTTGTACGCACGTTTTATTACCAAGGCACTTCGCGATATGGGCTATTTGCACTTTGACGAACCGTTCAAGTCGTTGGTACACCAAGGCATAATTTTGGGGCCGGACGGCAACCGTATGAGCAAAACTCGTGGTAACGTGGTTAGCCCCGACGACTACATCAACGAATTCGGTGCGGACGTATTCCGTTTGTACCTTGCATTCGGTTTTAAGTATATTGAAGGCGGACCGTGGAGTGAAGACGGCATAAAAGCCATTAACAAGTGGCTTGACCGTGTGGAAAGATACGCACTGTCTTCTCTCGGCAACTACCCTACAACGGAAAACTTTGGCAAAGAGGAAAAGGAACTTAACCGTGTACGTCACTTTACCGTAAAATCCGTTGATGCCGACTATGCGGAGTTTTCCTTTAACACTGCAGTTGCCCGCATGATGGAACTGGTTAATGCCATTGCAAAGTACGATGCACTTGAAGTAAAAAATAAAAAACTTTATACCGATACGGTAAAAGATTTACTCAAACTGCTTTGTCCGCTTGCACCGCACTTTGTCGAAGAACTCTGGAGAGAAAACTTTGGTGAAAAATCCAGCATTATCCGTGCAACTTTCCCTACGTTTGACGAAAAGGCACTTGTGGTTACAGAGGCGGAAGTTATGGTGCAAATTAACAGTAAGCCAAAACTACGTTTAACAATGGATACCACTCTTACCGGCAAAGATGCGGAAAACTTTGTGCTTTCCTGCAAACAGGTACAAGAGGTGCTTGCCGGTGCAAATCCTAAAAAGGTTATTGTTGTTCCGGGCAGACTTGTGAACATTATTTTGTAAACTATGAATAAACAACTTTTTTACACAGAGGCGCAAAAACTCGGCATAGCAAACACACCGCTTATGCCGTACGAAGAAGATTTTGATGCCGACATATTTTTTAAAGCAGAAAGTTTTAATGCCAGCGGTAGCATAAAGGACCGCCCTGCTTTGGCAATGATTTTGCAGGCAGAACAAGACGGTTCGCTTAAACAAGGAGACGTGATAGTTGAGGCCACCAGCGGAAATATGGGCATTTCACTTGCGTACGTCGGGCTAAAACGTGGCTACAAAGTGGTGCTTACCATGCCGGATAATATGAGCAAGGAACGCTGTGAGCTGTTGGAAGGTTTGGGTGCGCATCTTTTGCTTACGGAAGGTGCAAAAGGCATGCAAGGCGCTATTGAAAAGGCGGAAGAACTTGCCAAAAAAGGCGCAGTGTATCTTAAACAGTTTGAAAACAAAATGAACACGGAAGCGCACTATATTTCCACGGCGGAAGAAATTGCGCAAGATTTGGAAAGAGTGGACGTGTTTGTTGTCGGCGTAGGCACCGGCGGTACGCTTATCGGCACGGGCAAACGCCTGAAGGAAATTTTTCCGACTTGTCAAGTGATAGGTGTTGAACCGCTTTCTAGTGCGGTACTTTCCGGCAAAACGGCAGGTGTGCATGCTATTCAGGGTATTGGGGCAAACTTTGTTCCACCACTTTACGACAAAAGCGTGGTGGATGCCGTTATGCAGGTTGGCGACGAAGAAGCACTTGATTTGTTTCGCCTTATGAACAAAAAGCAGGGCTATTGTTGTGGCATAAGTTCTGCGGCAAACATTGCCGTATGCATAAGGTTGGCAAATTTGCCGGAATACAAAGGCAAAAACATTGTTACGGTTTTTCCAGATGCAGACGACAGGTATTTATCTTTACTAAAATCTTCAAAGTAAGGTATATTATGTAATTTGTAATAAAAAGTGAGGGTTTGCAATGCCCTCACTTTTGTTGTTTGTATTATGTTGCAAGATATGTCAATTACCGAAAAATGCCTACACGTGTTCGGATTTTCGGCAGTTTTGTAATGTAAAAAACGTTGCAAGTCAGTGCATACGGTTGCCGGTCGGTTGGTTTTTGCCTATAAAAAGGCTTAGCAGTGCTAACGCAAAAAGTATGCTTGACCAGACAAGTGTGTAAAAAGGAAAGAAAGAAAACATTGAAAATACCGCCAGAAACAAACTGCCGACGGCATATTTTCCAAACAGTTTTTTGTTGAATACACTGCTAAGGGCAAAGCGCTTTGCAGGTTGCGTGCAGTTTTTTACAGCAGGCAGTTTTCCGCAGGCACAAAACAGTGCATAAGTTTGTTGCAGGTTGTACGTTTGCATTTCAAACGGTACTTGCACGGGCAAATCTCTGTTTGTAAACAGCAGTATTTTTGTTGCGTTTACTTGTTTTGCCGTTGCTACTGCATTTTGCAAAACACTTGGGGAAAGTGTTTCCGTAGCCACAAAGCAGGTTGTTGCAAGGTATTTTTTATTGTTTTGTTGCAAAAGTAAATAACCGTTTGGCAATATTGACGTATTATAGTTGCAAAATGCAAGCAAATCGGCAAACAGTTCGGCATTGTTACCGTTCCACACCAAAAAATCGTCAAAAGTGTGCAGTGCCACACGTTCACGTTTTGTAGTAAGTTGTTTTTGAGCCTTGTTTTTGCCTGTCAAATACATAAGCGTGCAAATTGCCGTGGCGGTGCTTAACGCAAGCAATGCTGAAAGTATTTTGCTTTTTGTGCAGTAGTTCAACCAGGAAAACGTCAGCGCAAAAACCAATATTGACGTAAGAAACGTATTAAAAAATCTGTTCATAGCTAAATTGTTGCCAACTTTTGCGTTATTTAATTGAAATATTTGGCAAAATATAGTAAAATATCAGTATGAAAATAGGTCTTTACGGCGGGACGTTCAATCCGCCACACAATTCACACGTAAAAATAGCAAAATGCGCCAAGCAACAACTTGAATTGGATAAGCTTATTGTAATGCCCTGCGGAGAGCCTCCGCACAAGGTTTGTGATGTGGATGCAAAAACACGCTACCAACTTTCGCAATTGGCATTTGGCAATTTTGCCACGGTAAGTGACTACGAATTGCTTCAGCATGGCGCAAGTTATACCATTTTTACGGTACAAATGCTACGTGAAAAATATCCGGATAGCACCATTTATTTGATTGTCGGTGCAGATAGCCTTCGTGATGTGGCCTTGTGGTACAATGCCGAGCAACTTGTAAAACTTGTTACATTTGCCGTAGCAGGCAGAAAAGGCGTTGCCGTTGGTGACGGGGAAAGTTTTGTAACTTCTCACGGCGGAAACGTTGTTTGGTTGGACATAAAGCAATCGGCAATCAGTTCTTCGGAAATTCGCTTGCGTTACGATTTTGATTTGGATGCAGACAACTTTGTGCCAAGCGATGTTGACTTGTTTATACGTCAGCACAACTTGTATCGTCCGCACGGCGCACTTGCCGACAAACTGCGCACATACCTTAAGCCTGCAAGATATTCACATACCTTTTACGTTACCAAGCGTGGTCTGCAATTGGCAAACGGCAGGGAAACGGAAAAAGTGTTTTTGGCGTGCGCTTTGCATGATTGTGCCAAGTACATTGCCCCAAATAGTTACAAAAAATACGGTTTTGTTTGTGAAAGTGATGTACCTCTGCCGGTAATTCATGCTTTTTTGGGCGCAAAAGTGGCTCAGCAGGATTTTGGCATTGACGATGGTGAAGTACTGGATAGCATTTACTACCACACAACGGCCCGTCCCGATATGACTTGGTTGGATAAAATAGTGTACGTGGCCGACAAAACGGAAGAATCACGCAAATATAAAGTGGAACATTTACTGGAATTGCCTACACTTGACGATATTTTTGTCGCTACGCTTTTGGAGGCAATGACGTACGGCCAAAAGGCGCATCCGGATTTTTACGGACTTTCCGAGCAGGCACGCATTTTTTATACTACAAAAAATAACGGCGATAAACACTAATAACTGTGTATAAACCTTTTTTACACATTGTTTTGATTAGTTGTTGTAATTGTTTCAAAAATGTCGTATCAAAACTATTTTACGTTGATACGTTGTACATTAACGGTTTTGCCAAAAGGTAATTTCAGCTGTATTTTTAAGCCGTTGCAATGCGGTTGTACGTTACGCATGAGCTGTTTAAGATAAACCTTTAAGCAAAACAAAACATACATTAAACGTGAAGAATTCTTTAAGGAGAAAAACTATGAATAAAACAGTTGAAGAAGTTTGCAAAATTCTTTCCGCCAAGCAGGCATACGATATTTGCATTGTCAATTTGCAAGAGATGTCCGGTATTGCCGATTATTTTGTTGTTTGTACCGGTAAAAGTACGGCACAGGTAAAGGCACTTGCGGATAATCTTGATGAACAAATGAAAAATCTCGGCAAAACTGCCCTTCGCAGTGAAGGTCAAAGTGAAGGCAGATGGGTTGCCATTGACTACGGTGACGTTGTCGTGCATATTTTTTACCGTGAAACACGTGAAATTTATTCGCTGGATACCCTTTGGAATAATGGCAGTAACGTAACCAAGTATCAAGACTGATTTTTACCAAAAGTATTTTTGCGCAACGGTTGCAAACAAAACTGTTTTTGCGTGACGTTTTAAGTTAAATTGTTTATTGCGCCGTAAAAATGCTTTGTTTTAGCAAAGCTTATATCGGCTTGCAAAAAAATGGTAGTAGCCACCCATTTCAAAAAACTACAAGGAGTTTTTCCGCCTTTTGGCAAAAGTGCGGAGTTGTTTTATGAAATATTCAGCCAAGTTTGTAGCGGTAAATGCCGTTGTAGCCACGTTGTACGTTGTGTTTACAATGCCGTTTGCCACATTTTCCACCGGTATTTTGCAGTTTCGCCCTGCAGAGGCGCTAACTGTTTTGCCGGCTCTTTTTCCCTATGTCAGTTTGGGTATAACGGTTGGGTGTATGGTTAGCAACGTTGTCTCTGCCTTTGGTCTGTTAGATGTTTTGCTTGGTTCACTTACCACGGCACTGGCTTGCATATTGACGGCTTATTTGTGCAAAAACAAGTGGCTTGCGCCCCTTCCACCAATAGTATTAAATGCTACGGTCTTACCGCTTGTGTGGATGTTTGCCGGCGGGTTGGGACAGTATACCTACATTGTAAGTATGTTGTTTTTGCTGGTAAGTCAAAGCGTGGTGTGCTACGGTTTGGGAATTCCCCTGTATGTTTTTGCAGATAAAAAATTGCGCCCGCTTTTAGAACTTTGCTAAAAAATTGCCAGTTCAATTTGCGTGCATTTCTGCAAAACTACGTTGTTTTGGCGATACGTATGCATGTTTTACGTGTTTTTTGCCTTTATACAGGTTAAATTTTGCTGTTTTGTAGCACAAGGTATTGTTGTGCGTTTGGCTGTGGCTTTGCAATATATGTAAAAAGAAAAGGCCTTCCTATACGGAAAGGGCCTTTTTTGTTTGTGTAACAATTAGTGGTTGTAACTTGTGCGATGTTGTTGCGTGCTTGTTTCGCAATCGCAATTCATGTTAAAGTTGTTCATAAACAACCATAAAAGCATGTAAACACCGGCAATGCCCACCAAAATGTAAAGTGTTGTTTCCAGCCAAGCAAGGTTCATTGTAATCCAACTAACCAGGTTAAAGCCAAAAATGCCGATAAGCAACCAGTTTAGTGCGCCCACAATGGTAAGCACAAGCGCAATAATGCTAAAGACATTCCACGTTTTTTTCACAGCAATTCCTCCTTGTTTTTTGTTAGTAGTATGAATTGTTTTTCAAAATACATACGCAATTTACCCGTCAATAATAAAAAATGCTGAAAAGCCTCGGTAATTTGCATTTAGCAGTCTTGACATCAGCTTGCTTTTGCAGTATAATAAGCTAAAATTTGTAGCAAAAACAACTTTCTTGATTTTTTAGCAAAAAGGAGATAAATATGAAACGAAACAAAGTTATTTTGGCTCTTTTGTTTGTAGTAGTGCTAACGCTTTCTGCAGTTTTTGCATCCTGCGGAGTTATGTATAACGTTAGTTTGGTTGTGGATAACGATGTTTATGCCACCGTGGAAGTTTCAATAAGCGGTGACGTTAAAATGCCACAAAACCCAACCAAAACAGGCTACTCTTTTGACGGTTGGTACTGGGACCAAGGCACTTGGCAAAAACCGTTTACTATTGAAAGTTGGACCAATGCGCCACTTTCTTCGGATATGCGTGTTTACGCCAAGTTTACCGCAACGCACAAACATCAAGTTGAAACTTGGACAGTAACCGCCGAGCCAACCTGCGGAAAAGACGGCAGTAGACACGGTATTTGCGCTGTTTGCGAAGAAGATATTACCGAAAAGATTCCGGCAACGGGACTTCACCGGTTTGCCGGCACTGTGTGTCAAGTTTGCGGTTTTACAACTGCTTTTTACGATCAAGATGTTACAGGCATCAACTTCAGCGGAAAAGTTACGTAACTTCTCTTGGACAATTTGCTATTTCAACAGCTACAACTTTGCTTGATGCAGCAGGCGTATCTTACGAAAGCGATATGGTTCTTGAAGCTAGTGATTGTGAAGCCGGTTCAACAGTTGTTGTTGTTCTTGGTGGTTCTAACAAAGGTCTTGGTGCTGCAGGCACAGATGCTGCAGGCGAA
>JAZLJV010000154.1:0-8598 GCA_045618025.1 Clostridia bacterium | reverse complement strand
CAAGAGGCTACGTGGAGGCATCAAAAACGCTTTCGGAAGCTTTTCCCGAGCTGAAAAGTGATTTTCAGATATCTTCGCTTATGCGCACTCAGGATGTTGTTACCGTTGAGCAGGACGAAGACGATATGGAAGAAATACGTGCTATGCTTACGGAAGCGGTTGCCACTGCATGTAAAAACCTTAACGTAATGCGTGAGTCGGAAGGCAACAAGCTCAGGGCGGATATTCTTGTCAAAATTGCTTTGATAGAAGATTTGCTTGGTAAGGTAATGCAACTTGCACCCGAAGTGGTAAAGGACTATCGCCAAAGGCTTGCGGAACGTGTAACGGAAGCTCTTGCCGGTGTGGAAATTGACCAGAGCAAACTTGCTAACGAAGTGTGCTTTTTTGCCGATAAATGTTGCATAGACGAGGAAATAACACGTTTGACAAGCCACATTGCTCATGCACGTGAGATACTTAGCAGTGATGAAGCTGTCGGCAAAAAAATGGATTTTCTCATTCAGGAGTTTAATCGTGAAACCAACACAATTTGCAGTAAGTCAAGCTGTACGGCTCTTACTGATGTAGCTTTGGCAATGAAAAACGAAATTGAAAAAGTAAGAGAACAAGTGCAAAATCTGGAATAGATTGTCACGTAAATTTGTTATTATTTTATTTGGAGATGTACATATGGAACAAAACAACACAAAAACAGGAAACCTGATTATCATTTCCGGCCCAAGTGGTGCGGGCAAAGGCACAATTTGTGCCGAACTTCTCAAAAAAATGCCCGATTTGGTAATTTCACGTTCTATTACCACACGTGAACCTCGCCCTAACGAACGCCAGAACCGCAGTTATTTTTTCGTTTCCAAAGATATCTTTTTGGAAATGGTTAAAAACAACGAACTGCTTGAATACGACCAACATTTTGAAAACTACTACGGCACACCTAAAAAGTTTGTTGTAGATATGTTGAAATTCGGCAAAGACGTTATTTTGGAAATTGACGTGCGAGGAGCACTTCAGGTAAAGCATAATTACCCTGAAAGTCTTTTGTTTTTTATTGAAGTGCCAAGCGAAAAGGAACTTTACGAACGCTTGATAAAGCGTGGTACGGAAACGGAAGACAAAATACAAGTTCGTCTTGCACGTTGTCAACTTGAAATGGCTCAAAAAAGCAAATATGACTACTGCATTATGAATGATGATCTGGACAGAGCCGTAAACGAAATTATTGATATTTTGAATAGTAAAAAAGGAGAATAAATAATGATTACAAATCCACCTATTGACAAACTTACCGAACTTGCTCAAGACAAATATGCACTTTGCTGTGCTGTTTCCAAGCGTGCAAAGGAACTTAACGCTACTACCGACCTTAACGGTGAAAAGCCAATTTCCGTTGCAGCAAAAGAGTTTGGCGACGGTCTGACGGAAATTAAGAGAAAATAACTTGTAAGAAGGTTGAAGCTATGCTTAAACTTAATGGAAAAAACATTGTTTTGGGCATAACGGGCGGTATTGCCGTGTACAAGGTGTGCACGGTTGTCCGTATGCTTAAAAAACAGGGTGCAAACGTTGATGTTATTATGACGGAACATGCAACGCAGTTTGTCTCACCGCTTACGTTTGAAACACTTTCCAACCGTCCGGTTACGGTAGATATGTTTGCTCCTAAAGAACATTGGGAAGTGGAGCATATTTCCCTGGCAAAAAAAGCAGATTTGTTTTTGGTTTGTCCGGCTACAGCCAACATTGTGGGCAAATATGCCAACGGCATTGCCGACGATATGCTTTCCACAACGCTGATGGCAACAACTGCACCTGTGGTTATTGCACCCGCAATGAACACAAATATGTATCACAGCGATTCTTTCAACGCTAATCTGCAAACGCTTGTAAGCCGTGGTGTGCATGTGGTAAGTGCCGGCAACGGTTTTTTGGCGTGTGGTGATAACGGTGACGGCCGTATGGCAGAACCGGAGGAAATTGTTTCAGCAGTGGAGAGCTTACTTTGTCCCAAACAGGATTTACTCGGCAAAAAAGTGCTTGTTACCTGTGGCGCAACGTTGGAAAAACTTGACGATGTGCGTTTTATTACCAACTTTTCCAGCGGAAAAATGGGCTGTGCAGTGGCGGAAAACGCCCTGAAACGTGGCGCTGACGTGACGCTGATATTGGCACGCCATTCTGCTGACGTTCCGCAAGGTGCAAAAATTGTTAACGTTGAAACAACGCAGGAAATGTACGATGCAGTTATGGCTTGTATTGACGACAAAGATATTGCCGTTATGGCTGCGGCACCGTGCGACTACAAGCCGGAGTTTTTTAGCGAAAGTAAAATAAAAAGCGAAGAACTTACGGTAAAATTTGTTAAAAATCCCGATATTGCCAAGGCTGTAGGGGAAAGAAAAGATAAAACGTTTTTGGTGGTGTTTGCCGCTGAAACGGATAACGGCATAAAAAACGCAACGGAAAAACTGCTTAAAAAACACGCTGATCTTGCTGTTTTGAACGATGTAAAACACAACGCAGTTTTTGGTAGCGATACCAACGTTGTTACTTTTGTTACAAAAAACGGCACGGAAAGTTTTGACGAAATGCCTAAAACCGCCGTTGCCGAAAAGATATTTGATAGGGTACTGGGCAAATGATTTACTCCGTTATTGTTGATATGTCTTCTTCTGAAATTGACCGCATTTTTGACTACAAAGGCGAGGGCTACGAGGTTGGTAGCCGTGTTTATGTCAGTTTTGGAAAAAAGGTTACCGAAGGCTTCATAATTGCGGAAAAACAAACAACCGACTGCCCTCAGGATAAGCTTAAGGAAATTATCGGTAAGGTTGATGATTTTGTTGCTGTTTCGCCGGAATTGCTTTCGCTTTGCGACTATATGCGTACAAATTATCACTTGCGCTATGTGGACGTGTTAAGATTGTTTATTCCTGCGGAAATGCGTAAAAGCCGTGTACACGCACTTTCTCGTTACCAAGTAAGTCTTGTAGAGGGCGTTGACGTTGGCCAAGCTATAACTACGCTGAAAAAATCGGCGGAAAAACAAAAAGAACTTTGTTTGTATCTGCAAAAAAACGGTGCAACACTAACTACGGAGCTTTCCCGTACATTCAGCTCGGCCACGTGGCAATCATTGCAAAAAAAAGGCATTGTAACGGTTGTTCCTGTAACGGTAAACCGTACGCCGTACAGTCAGCTACAGGTGGAAAAACCGCATCGCCATGTTCTTACGCCGGCTCAGCAAAATGCCGTAAATACCGTTTTGAATAATTCCGACGGCAAGTTTTTGTTACACGGTGTTACCGGGAGCGGTAAGACGGAAGTCTATCTTAACGTTATTGAAAATACCGTGGCTAACGGTAAAACGTGTATAATGCTTGTGCCGGAAATATCACTTACCCCAATGATGTTAAAACAACTTCGTCAACGCTTTGGCGAAAATGTGGCACTTTTGCACAGCGGACTTTCGGCAGGGGAACGTTTTGATGAATGGTTGCGCCTTAAAAAAGGCGAAGCAAAAATAGCAGTAGGGGCCAGAAGTGCCGTTTTTGCACCTCTTAGCAACCTTGGCGCAATAATTATTGACGAAGAGCACGACTCCAGTTACATAAGCGATTTTAACCCACGTTATAATGCTTTGGATGTTGCGGAGTATCGTGCCAAACAAAACTCTTGTGCGCTTATTTTGGGTAGCGCAACTCCAAGCCTGATAAGTTTTTACCGGGCAAAAAAAGGCGAACTTAAGTTGATTTCTCTGCCGGAACGTGTAAACAAACGTCAATTGCCGACGGTGGAAATTGTAGATATGGCACAGGAAACACGTGCGGGTAACAAGGGGATTTTTTCCACATTGATCAAACAGCGTTTGGAGCAAACGCTTGCAAACGGCAAACAGGCAATGCTGTTTCTGAACCGTCGTGGTTACTCATCCTTTTTGATGTGTACACATTGCGGTTACGTGGCAAAGTGTGCCGATTGTGATGTTTCTCTTACCGTCCACAGAGAAGATAACGAACTTAAATGTCATTTTTGCAAACGTCGTTACAAAATGCTTACGCATTGTCCGGAGTGTCACGGAACAAAGTTTCGCCAGGGCAAAACGGGCACGCAACAAGTGGTGGAATTGCTTTCCCATCTATACCCGGACGTAAAAGTTTTGCGTATGGATGCCGATACAACTCAGACTAAGGAGAGTCACGGCAAAATACTCTCTGCCTTTGCCAATGGTGAAGCGCAAATTCTTGTTGGCACGCAAATGATAGCCAAAGGGCACGATTTTCCCAATGTAACCCTTGTAGGCATTCTTGATGGCGACCAAAGCTTGTATTACAGTGACTACCTTTCTACCGAGCGCACTTTTCAACTGCTTACTCAGGTGGCGGGACGTAGCGGAAGGGACAAGGCCAGTGGAACTGTTGTTCTGCAAACCTATACGCCTACGCATTACTGCTTGCAATTGGCGTCCAAACAGGATTATCTTACGTTTTACAACCGTGAAATAAACCTGCGTGAAGCATCAAAGTTTCCGCCTTTTGCGGAAATTATCCGCATTTTGTACACGGGTGAAAAGGAAAAAGACTGCATAGATTTGCTTACGGAACATTTTGCGCAAATTGACCAACTGAAGCAACAAAATGCCGATGCTTTTTACTATTTGGATAAAATGCGCTGTCCGCTTCAACGTGCAGAAAAAAAGTATCGCTTTCAGATACTTATGAAACTTAACAACAATGCGCTGTCGCAACTGTTACCGCTTATTTATGCGGTTGCCGACAGTATAAAAAATAAAAACGTTCAAGTTTTTGTGGAGAGAAATCCGCAGAATATGAACTGAGAACAGGTGAAAAATGGCAAGAAGAAATATTGTAAAAACAGGCGATGAAGTACTTCGCAAAAAATGCAAGATTGTGGATAAGTTTGATGAAAAACTTGCCACGTTGCTTGACGATATGCACGAAACGTTGGATTATGTTACCGGTCTTGGGCTGGCTGCTCCGCAGGTGGGCGTGCTAAAACGTGTGTGCATTGTTGAATGGGAAGACAATTACTACGAATTGGTAAATCCAGTTGTGGTAAAAAGTGAAGGCAAATGCATAGACAACGAAGGTTGCCTTTCCGTACCGGGTTTTCGTGGCACGGTAGAGCGTGCGGAAAAGATTGACGTTGTGTATTTTGACCGCTTTGGCAAAAAACACAAACAGCATGCCGAGGGTTACTTTGCACGTGTGTTTTTGCACGAAATAGACCATCTTGACGGCATTTTGTTTTCCGATAAAATGATAACAAAAATACCTGACTGAAAAGGAGAAATGTAAAAATGAAAGTTGTATTTTTGGGCACCCCTTCTTTTGGCGTGCCGGCCTTGCAAAAACTTGCGCAAGAACATGAGGTTGTCGGTGTTGTTTGTCAACCCGATAAACCTTCTGCACACGGTAAAATAGAGTATTGTGAAGTTAAAAAATTTGCACTCAGCCACAATTTGCCTGTTTTTCAGTTTGAAAAAATATCTCGTGACGGAGTGGAAACGCTTAAAAGTCTTGCGCCTGACGTTATGGTAACCGCTGCATACGGGCAAATTCTTTCACAGGAAGTTATTGATATTGCACCGCACGGCATTTTGAATATTCACGGTTCGTTGTTACCGCTTCTTCGTGGTGCGGCGCCTATACAGTATAGCGTGCTTTTGGGACATAAAACCGCAGGTGTCACTATACTTAAAACCGTCTACAAAGTTGATGCCGGCGACATGCTATTGCAAAAATCAGTGGAGGTTTTGCCTTACGAAACAAGCGGAGAGCTGTACGAACGTATTTCTCACCTTGGTGCAGACGCTATTTGTCAAGCGCTTGCAATGCTTGCGGACGGCACCGCTGTATTTACCTCACAAGATGAAAGTTTGGTTACTTTCAGTCACAAACTGACAGAACAGGATGAACATATTGACTGGTCCAAAACAAGCACCGAACTGATAAACCTTGTGCGTGCACTTGCGCCTGACCCAGGAGCAACAGTATATTTTGACGGTGTACAATACAAAATTTATGCCTTGCGCCCATGCGATAAGATATTTGTCGGCACTGCCGGTCAAATTGTTGAACGCACCAAAAAAACTTTGGCGGTAATGTGTGGAGACGGTAAAGCGGTTTTTGTAACGGAATTGCAAATGCAAGGCAAAAAACGAATGGATACACCAAGTTTTCTTAACGGCAACAAAACTTTGCAAGAGGGCGTAATTTTGCAATGAATACAGCCTTTTTGAAAAGTTTTCAATGCCTTTCAAGCGTGTATAACCAAGGCGCTTTTTCATCGTTGTCACTCAACAAAACGTTGCAAGGTGCAAAAAACGCCGACAAAGCGCTTATTACAAAAATTGTATACGGTGTGTTGGAAAACGAAATCAGGCTAACCTACGTTATTGGCAAATTTTGTAAAAAAATGCCAAAGGGCGATGTGCTTCTTTGTCTTAAAATAGGCACGTACTGCCTGATGGAACTATCTATTCCCGTTTATGCAGTGGTTAACGATATTGCCGAACTTGCAAAAATTACCAGCGACAAACGTCAGGTGGGTTTTGTAAATGCCACGCTGAAGGCAATTTCCGCTGTTGCTAAAACTTTTAACGATTACCCGGCTGATGAACTTGAAAGAGCAAGTGTTGTATATTCGTACCCTTTGTGGGCACTAAAAAAGCTGGTGAAAGATTACGGCATAGAAACAGCGCTAAAAATTGCCTCTTTTCGGCTGAGCAATGTGTCCTGTGTGCGTGTTGTCGGCGATAAAGATACTGCTTTGGCCGGTTATGAAACGCAAAGTACACCGTTTGAAGATGCGTTTTACGTCAAAGGCAAACTTCCGCTGGATAGTTCCGTTGTAACGTCGCAAAGTTTGTCATCTATGGCGGTGGCAAGAATATCGGCGCTTAACGCAGGTAAAAACTTTTTGGACTGTTGTTCGGCTCCCGGCGGTAAAGCGGTGTACATAAAGCAACTTTCACCGCAAACAAACGTTATTGCCTGTGATATTCATAAGCACCGTGTAGAACTGATAAACGCCTATGCAGGCCGTATGGAAGTGGAACTGACCACCCAAGTAGCGGATATGTCACAGCCCATTGAGGAGTTTTTCGGCAAGTTTGATACCGTGCTTTGCGACGTGCCTTGCAGTGGCTTCGGCGTACTGGATAACCGTCCCGACATAAAAATTTTCCGTACTAACGAAGATATTTCTTCCCTAATGAAAACGCAGTATGCTATTTTGCAAAACTGCTCTCGGTACGTTAAAAAAGGCGGTCGGTTAATTTATTCCACCTGCACGGTTTTTAATCACGAAAACGGTAACCAGATACAAAAATTTTTGAAGAATAATCCTGCGTTTACATATGGCTCAATCGGTCTGCCGGAGTTTCCTTCGGCGGATGGCAAACCTTACTACCAATTTTTACCGCACGTAGACGGTGTACAAGGATTTTTTGTGGCGGTACTTACTAAAACGGAGTAACAAATGCAACTACTTTCCGACTATAACTTAACAGAGCTTGCGGAGTATCTGACGGCAAACTTTAATGTAAAGCCTTTTGTTGCCAAACAAATTTACGGTTGGCTTAGCAAAGGCGTAGATTTTGACGGAATGACCAACATTTCCAAAGATTTGCGTGCAAAGCTATCGCAAAACTGCGTTGCAATTGGCGTAAAAATTGTAAAAATGCTCAGTTCTTCCGTTGATGACACACAAAAGTTTTTGTTTGAACTGTGTGACGGAAACGTCGTTGAAGGTGTGCTTATGCGTTATAAGTATGGCAATACTCTCTGTATTTCAACGCAAGTTGGGTGCAGAATGGGTTGCAAATTTTGTGCAAGTACCATCGGTGGACTTGTTCGTAACCTTACTGCGGGGGAAATTCTTGGAGAGGTGCTTGCTGTAAATGCTCTTGGCTCGGCGGAAAACGGCGGAAGATACGTTACAAACGTTGTGCTTATGGGCAGTGGTGAACCGCTTGATAACTATCAAAACGTAACTAAGTTTTTAAGACTGGTATCTGCGCCTGACGGCATAAACATAAGCGAACGCAATATTTCCCTTTCCACGTGCGGTTTGGCACCGAAAATGCGTCAACTGGCCGATGACGGATTTTCCGTTAATCTGACGGTAAGTCTGCATAATGCCGACGACGAAAGACGTCGTGAAATTATGCCGGTTGCCAACAGCTACTCAGTGGCGGAAGTGTGCGACTCGGCACGGTACTACTTTGAAAAAACCGGCCGGAGAGTGCTTTTTGAATATACTTTGATTGACGGTCAAAATGACAGTTATTCCTGTGCGCTTAAACTTGCTTCGGTTTTGCGTGGTATGAGTGCACACGTAAATATTATAAGACTTAATCCCGTAAAGGAAACAGGCCTGAAAGCCACAAGTGAACAAACTATTAAAAAGTTTTTGGCTTACTTGGAAAAGTTGGGCGTTTCCGCTACACTTCGCCGAACGCTCGGTAGTGATATTGAAGGTGCCTGCGGTCAACTTCGCAGAAAATACATAAGTAATAATGAATAATAACGGAATTATAACAAAATGTGTAGGCGGTGTATTTACCGTTTGCAATAC
>JAZLJV010000153.1:0-12732 GCA_045618025.1 Clostridia bacterium | reverse complement strand
AAACTTTTTAATCAAATCTAAAAGCCTTGCTTGTAAATTATCTGCATCTACTAAATCATCTTCTTTTTTATCTTCTTCAGTAGTATTTTCAACAGCAACCATACCTTTTCGACTGTTTTTATTGTTTAAATAATTTTGATGCGCTTCACCCCAATATGAAGTTATCAATGCTTTTTCTGTTTCATTAGGAAATGTGGAACAATTTGCTTTTCTACCGCTTTCAGTCAGCACAATATCTGTCGTTCTGTTATATTTTTCTATATAACCCAAAATGAACAATTCTTTAAGGCCAAAATTAAAATCATAATTAAAAGGAATGTATGTATTGCCACTTTTAGCTGATGTAACAGAAGCGTAAACATCGCTATATGTAATATCATTACTTTTGTCGGCAACAATTTCATCTTTTATCCTTTGTTTTGAAGCACTTCCGCCTAAACTTTGTAATGCCTTGATTATGTATTTTCCAACTCTTTGTCTTTCGTATCCTTTTTGTTCTTGCACGATGCTATATCCACCCTCTAGTTTTGTGTAAATTATATCATAGATAGTTTTGTTTTGTATCACTTTTTATGGTTTTTTGAAAATAAATTTTTACAGCGTAAGAATGTAATTAATGATATACATTCCTTTGATAAAAGCATCTCGGTTGGTTGAGATGCTTTAAGTTTTTTGTTTAAGCCCGTTAGTCGCCAAGGTAGGTGCCTAAAAAGACCGGTATCTGGTTTACGTTATCCCAAATTGCGTACACAAACGGACGGTTAAGAAGTACAAGTTTCGGTTCGTCCATAGGGCCTGCCGACGTGCATTTGCCAATTTCCACAATGGTTGCGGCAGAAGCTTTTGTGCCTTCGTTATCCAGTTCCAGATGTGTCTTGTGCAGTACCCGTGTAATTGCCAGATTGTACGGCGGTACAACCGTGCCAAGGCCCGTAAGGTCGGCAAAATCTGCATCAAACGCAAGACGTATGCCCATATTTTTTAACACATCGTTAAGCAAAACGTCGTAGTCTGTTGTAAATTTTGGCATTTGCAAATTGGCACTGCCCTGAGCTTTTGTAACAAGCGACTGCAATTTGCTTGCCGTAAGTGTTTTTGCAAAAGCAGTTACATCATTGTCTTCCGGAAGCAACGCCACAAAAGAATATCCGCTGTTTTTGTAGTTCTTTTTTGCGCCGATGCAGGTATCGTCGTACATATAAACAGCACTGCCTGCCATAAATTTTTTGGTAACTTCGCCGTTGTATGAGTTAAACGTATCGTCGTACGACGAACCGAATTTTTCCGCCCATGTACTTTCAAATGCAAGGGCATTTACCAAATACATCACCGCTTCGTTTGGTATTTCGTCCAGAATATCTTTTACTCTGCCTTTGGTGTGTTCCTCTACAAAAGCGTTGATGTCTGCCAAAGTGGTTTGATCAAACGGAGCCAAATAAGCCCCCGCTTTGTAATAGTCGGCATTGGTTTGCAAAAAATTGCGATCAACGGTAAAGTCGCTGTCGTCTTTGAACCAAATTGCGTTTGCCAGCGCAAGTTCATCTGTCTTGGCAATTTCAGCAGAATACGCAAGTAAAACTTTGTTAAGTGTATCAACATCCATACCAAGCGTTGCTTGCATTTCAGCAAGAGTTTCTCCTTTGGCACCGTTAGCCGTCATAGCCAAAGCATACAAAACCGAAACAGGCGAAACAAGTGTACTTTTGCCTTCACTAACGGTATTAGCAAACAAATTGCAGGCAAAATCCGTAAGAGTGCTTACATTGTCAAGCGCATCGCCACAACTGACATTTTTGCCTTCAATACCCTCCATAAGGTCGGTTGATGCATAAACGTGTTTCCACAATGAACAACTGCAAAACACGCATACGGTGCCCGTTAATGTCAAAATAACGGCAAAAATTCTTTTCATATTTCAAACTCCTTTGATGATTTTTTATTATTTTACACTAACAAACAACAAAAATCAATAGCCCTGTGCACAATTTACTCTCTTTTTACAAATTACCACGCACTTTACATACTGTATAAAAGCATTTTTGAATAACGTTTGTGTATACAACAAAAAAGTGAGAGCAACACAAGTGCACCATAGTGATTTTTTGACGTACAGAACGGTAAAAAATATGTGAAAATGCAAAAATTTTGGTGTTTATTACTTCTTTTTTCCATGTATATTTGGAGTTTTCTTCTATTTTTTGCTGTATTCTTTTTTGTAGTCGTTAAGCGACATATGGTTTACGCCGCCGGCAAAATCGGGGTCGTCAAGTTGTTCGCCGTCGTCTTCCCAACCGCAAAACGGGCAAATGTCGTAACTATCCATATCCCCAAACTCGTATTTTCCGCAAACGGGGCACATGTGCGGTGTATAAAAGTACGTTTCCGCATCATCGGCATTTGGTTGAGAAATTTGCTTTTTCTTTTTCAACATATCTTCCTCTTATTTGTTGGGGTGTCATTCGGCGTTGCCTTAAAACGCCTTTTGCAGGTAGTCTTCAATAAACGGCTGCAAATTGCCGTCCATAACGTCGGTTATGTTGGCATTTTCAAAGTTGGTGCGGTGGTCTTTTACCAAGGTGTACGGACAAAAAACGTAACTGCGAATTTGACTGCCCCACTCAATCTTTTTTATTTCACCTTTTATGGCAAGAGCTTGTTCCATTTGCTCACGTTCTTTTAGTTCGGCAAGTTTGCTTTTTAGCATATTCATAGCGTACTCACGGTTCTGAATCTGGCTACGTTGCGTCTGGCATGAAACAACTATATTTGTAGGAATATGCGTAATACGTATGGCACTTTCCGTCTTGTTTATGTGCTGACCGCCTGCGCCTGAAGAACGATACGTATCTATTTTTAAGTCTTTGTCCTCAATTACAATTTCATCGTCCTGAACAAGTTCGGGCATTACTTCCAACGAGGCAAAGCTTGTGTGGCGTCGTTTTTGCGCATCAAAAGGTGAAATGCGCACCAAACGGTGAACGCCCTTTTCCGCCTTTAAGTATCCGTAAGCATTGGTACCGTTTACCTGAAAAGTAACACTTTTTATGCCGGCTTCTTCGCCCGCCAAATAGTCCAATTCCACAGTTGTATAGCCACGACGTTCACAGTAACGAACATACATACGGTAAAGCATTTGGGTCCAATCCTGCGCCTCGGTACCACCTGCACCTGCATGCAAAGTAAGGATGGCATTGTTTGAGTCAAACTTGCCGGAAAGCAGTGTTGCTATATGCAGTTGGTTCACTTCGTTTTCCAATGTGTCCACTTCGGCAGAAGTTTCCTGCAAAAGTGCCTCATCACCGTCAGACATATCAACAAGTTCGGCAACATCGGTAAGTTGTTGTGTCAACCTGTTTAAGTTGCCGATTTTGTCTTCAATATTTTTTGCACGTTGACTAACAGCCGTTGCGTGTTTTACGTCATCCCAAAAGCCGGCTTGATGTTGCTCGGCAGTAAGCGTTTGCAACTCTTCGGTAAGTTGGGGAATATTCAGACTTTCGCCAATACCCGCAAGTTTTTTGTTGAGTTCTTTTATTGTGTTTTTAAGGTCTTCAATCTGTATCACAGTTGCTCTCCCCAACTACTTATTTTGTTTGTTTTGTTTGCGTTGTTCACGCTTTAGCGCATACTCTTCCTTTTTGGTAAGTGGTCTGTTTGCCGTAGACGTATCGGCTTTTTGCGCAGATTTTTCCTTTTCGTAGCAACAGTTTTTATATTTTTTACCACTACCGCACGGGCAAGGTCCGTTAAGTGAACGTTCCGGATTGATATTGCTGTTGTCCACCGCATTTGATACGGCAATTACACGCATAATTTTACCGAAAAACAACATACGTATTGTTTCTACTTTTATTTGGTCGTTAAAGTTTTCAAACAGTTCGTACGCTTCCTTTTTGTAAACCTGCAAAGGATCGTGCTGAGCAATAGCCTGCAAGCCTACGCCTTGGCGCAAATCGTCCAACGCATCCAAGTGGTCCATCCAAAGTCTGTCGGTGGTTTTTAGCAAAACATAGCGTTCCGCCTCACGGAAAGGCACTTCGTTGTCGCTTTCAACAGGTTTATCTGCACGTTGGTCAAGCAAATTTCGTGTAAGTTCGGCAAGTTTTTTGCAAGCATTGCGTGCATTGCTTATATCATCTTCCTGCAAAATATCCGTATCTTCCTCCACAGGGAAGTACTTTTGCAATTTTTTGTTTATTTCCGCCAAATTCCAAGTATGAATGTTTTCGTTGGCATCACAAGCATCTTCCAAAGCTTTTCTTGCGTAGCCGTCCGCCATAGCAAGAATATCTTCGTGAACGTCTCCGCCATCCAGAATATTATCTCTTGCCTTAAATACCACTTTGCGTTGTTTGTTGTTTACATCATCGTATTGCAAAACGTTTTTTCTGCTGGAAAAATGCAAACCTTCAATACGTTTTTGAGCCGTTTCAATAAGACGGCTGAACATTTTGAGCTCTATCGGTGTGTCTTCATCAAACTTAAATGTAAGCATCAGACGTTGCAACATATCGCTGGCAAAAATCTTTACCATATCGTCTTCGGCGGAAATATAAAATACGCTTGTACCTACATCGCCCTGACGTCCGCTTCTTCCACGAAGCTGATTGTCTATACGGCGACTGTCGTGACGTTCGGTGCCTATCACGCACAAACCGCCTGCCTCTACAACCTTTTGCTTTTCCGCCTTGGTTTCAACGGAAAACTTTGCAACAAGGTCGGCAAAAACGGCTTTCAGTTTTTCCGTTTCTTCATCTCCAGGTGCAAATGATGTGGATGCCTCTATCTGTTCGTCATCGTAGCCTTGCTTTTTCATTTCCTGCTTGGCAAGAAACTCCGGATTACCGCCCAGCAAAATATCCGTACCACGGCCTGCCATATTTGTGGCAATGGTAACGGCGCCAAGTCTGCCTGCCTGCGCAACAATTTCCGCCTCACGCTTGTGATACTTTGCATTAAGAACATTGTGCGGAATGTTTGCCTGCTTGAGCAATGCGGAAAGTTCTTCACTCTTTTCCACCGTTATGGTGCCTACAAGCAGTGGTTGGCCGGTTTGGTGACGCTGAGCAATTTCGTTTACTATTGCCTTTAGTTTGCCTTGACGTGTACTGTAAACAACGTCCGGTCTATCTATACGTGCCACAGGTAAATTGGTAGGAATAACCACTACGTCTATGTTGTAAATGGTGTTAAATTCCTCTTCTTCCGTTTTTGCGGTACCGGTCATACCACTCAGTTTGTGGTACAAACGGAAAAAGTTTTGCAACGTTATTGTAGCAAGTGTACGGTCTTCTTCCTTTATGGTAACACGCTCTTTAGCTTCAATAGCTTGGTGAAGCCCTTGGCTAAAACGTCTGCCCTCCATTTTACGCCCTGTAAAACTGTCTACAATTACAACTTCACCTTTTTCCACAATGTAATCATCGTTGCGATGCATAATGGCATGCGCCTTAAGTGCATTGTTAATGTAGTGGTTAAGCTCGGTGTTTTCCGGGTCAAACAGGTTTTCAACCTTAAAATAACGTTCCGCCTTGGCAATACCTTTGTCTGTTAGACGAACTGTCTTTTGTTTGTTATCTACAACGTAGTCACCGTTCGGCAATTCTTCTTGTTCACCTTCCATTTTGGAAGAAAGCCGTCCAAACAGTGACGTATCGTTTTCGCTTGCCGTTTTGCCCTCTTCGTCAACGTTTGTAGAGTTTTGCAACGTGCAGGCAAAGTTATTTGCGGTAACGTACATCTGACTGGATTTGCCTGACGGACCGGAAATGATAAGCGGTGTACGTGCTTCGTCAATCAAAATGCTGTCTACTTCGTCAATAATAACAAAGTTTAGCCCACGTTGAACACAAGCGTTGCGACTTGTTGCCATGTTGTCACGCAAATAGTCAAAACCGAATTCACTGTTGGTACCGTAGGTAATATCCGCCTTGTACGCCTGTTGTTTTTCACGATGCGTCATTTTGGAGAGCGTCACACCGACGGTAAGTCCCAAAAACTTAAATACTTTGCCCATCCAGTCCTTATCACGGGTGGCAAGGTATTCGTTTACCGTAATAATGTGCACACCCTTACCGCTAAGTGCGTTAAGGTAGGCAGGCAAAGTCTCCGTTAACGTTTTGCCTTCACCCGTTGCCATTTGACAAATACGGCCTTGATGCAGTGCAATACCGCCCAAAAGTTGCACGTGGTAGTGCCTTTGATGCAACACACGACTTGCCGCTTCACGACAAACTGCGTAAGCCTCCACCAAAAGTTCGTCTAACGTTTCGCCGTTTTGGTAACGTTGTTTGAACTCAACGGTTTTTTCGGCAAGTTGTACATCGGAAAGTTTTTGTATCTCCGGTTCCAATGCTTCAATTTTTACGGCAATTTTTTCCAATTGTTTCAACGCTTTTGCGTTGGCTCTACCGTAGTTTTCACTCATAGTTCTTCCTCACTTTCAAAATTAAAAACCTCTTCACGAGAGCAAACCGTAATACAATTAACTTGCGTTGCTCCCGCCTTTTTAAGTGCTTTGGCGCATTCGTTAAGAGTGGCGCCGGTTGTTTTTACATCATCAATAAGCAGTACTGTTTTACCGCTTACTTTATTTTTATCGGCAGAGAAAGCCCCGACAGGGTTTTCCTTGCGTTGTTTACGTGTTAAATGTTCCTGCGGAACAGTTTCCTTTACCTTGGTAAGTGCATGACAAAAACTGTTATTTTGCAGTATATCACAAAATGCTTCTGCAAGCAACAAAGATTGGTTATATCCACGCCTGCGTTGCGATTTTTTGGTCATGGGAACATAACAAACAACATCGTACCGCAATTTTTGCCTGTCCGCCATCCACACAAGATACTGCGCAAACACGTTACATATGTACGCTTTGTTGTAAAACTTCATTTTAAGAATAAGCCGTTTTACCTCACCTTCATACTTAAAGACGGAGTAAGCTTTTTCAAAGTAGTTCTTTTCAAAAGCGCAGTGTGAACAGTAGTTTTCTTCACCGTAAATAGCCACACCGCAACGTATGCAAGTTTTACCGTTATTAAAAGGCACGTTTGGCAGACATTTTTCGCAAAAGCCTACCTCGCCGTCAAACAAATCACGTCCGCAACAAAGGCACTTTATATTTTCCGGCGCAAGTATTTGCAATATTTTGTTTTTAATCTTCTTCAGAATAGTCATTTTGTTCGTTATTTACCGCTATTTCGCCAAAAAACTTTTTGTAGTTGCTACTTTCCTCCTGCAAAAACCTGCACAAATTAGTAGTGCGTTGTGCAATGTAGTTATTGTGCACCATCATTGCCAAAACCTTTTTACTGCCTACAAGAACCACAAGTTTTTTTGCACGGGTAATTGCGGTGTAAAGCAAATTTTTGTTAATGATTGTAGGTGGCCCGTTAACAAGGGCAATTACCACCACTTCAAACTCACTACCTTGGCTTTTGTGCACCGTTGATGCATATGCAAGTTGCAAATCGGACATATCCTGACCGGTATAAACTACAACACGTCCGTCGTCAAAGGTAACCGTAAGCGTACCTGCAACTTTGTCCACTGCGGTAATGTAGCCGATATCTCCGTTAAAAACGCCTGTGCCTTCTTCCACTGTGCCGTCTGTTTTTTCACGTACAAAACCGAGTTCGTAGTTGTTTACCGTTTGCATAACACGGTCGCCACGACGAAGCACCGCTTTGCCAACGTTAAACTCGCCTTTGCCGTATTCACGTGGGTTAAGAGTGTTTTGTAGCAGAGTGTTCAGGTTCTCCGTACCGGCAACGCCTTGTTTAAGTGCGCCCAAAACTTGTATGTGTTCCGGCGAAAGTCCGGTAAACTTCGGCAAGCGTTTGCTTACCAGTTCCACCACCGTTTGCGCCACGGTTGCAAGGTCATCCGTCTTGTCAAAAAAGAAGTCTTTGCTTTGGTTGTTTATTTCCGGCATCTGACATTTGTTAATAAGGTGCGCATTGCTTACTATCAAGCTATCTTCACTCTGACGGTAAATATGCGTAAGGTAGCGCACGTCAATAGCACCGCTGTGTATCACGTCTGCAAGCACATTGCCTGCACCCACACTTGGAAGTTGGTCCTTGTCACCGACAAGCACCAGTCTTGTGCCGTTTTCCAAAGCCTGAAGCAAACTGTACATAACGCTGACATCCACCATGGAAAGTTCATCGCAAATAATCACGTCACACGGCAAAGTATTGTAGCGGTTGTATTTGAACTCAGGCTTGTCGCCGACAAACTCAAACCCAAGCAAACGGTGAATTGTTTTGGCATCCTTTCCGGTGCTTTCCGCAAGACGTTTTGCAGCACGACCGGTAGGCGCACAAAACTCAACACGCAAGCCGTGACCGGTAAGAATTTCCGCAATGCAACGGATAATTGTTGTTTTGCCGGTACCCGGTCCACCGGTAATAACCGTTACACCGTTTGTCAAAGCAGATTTTACCGCACCTTTTTGCCCTTTATGCAGTTCAAACTTGTTTACTTTTTCAAACTGAGCAATAAGGCTGTCGGCATCAAAAGCTATGCGCTTTGCATCTTTGTTAAGTTGCATAAGACGCACGGCAACGGATTTTTCCAACTTGTAATACCGAAGCAGTGCCACACAACGCACGCCGTCCACTTCAAATACTTTTACAAGCGGTTCAAGCACAAGCTTGGTAACGGTGTCTTCCACAAGTTTACCGTAACAAGCAAGATCAAGGTCAAGAATGGTACCGGCTTTTTGCATAAGGTCATCAAACAGTAAATAGGTGTTACCTTCGTTTTTTGCCGTTTCCTTAAGAGTATAAACAATGGCGGCACGTATGCGAAACTCACTTACGTCTTCGTGTCCCAGATTCTTTGCAATTTTGTCGGCAGTCAAAAAACCTACTCCGTCAACGTCGTCAACAAGTTTGTAGGGGTTTTCGCTTACCACCTTTTGCGTTTCTTCCTTGTAAATGTTGTATATTTTTATTGCCAGATTTACCGTTATGCCGTAACTCTGCAAAAACATAATTTGCTGTTGCATTGCCTTTAGCGATGCCACCGCATTTGCAATATCCAACGCCTTTTTGGAGGAAATGCCCTTTACTTTTGCAAGAAGCGCAGGGTTATTTTCTATAACGCCGAAGGTATCATCGCCAAACATTTTGTAAATGTTGTTGGCGGTAACCTCTCCCACACCCTTTATCAACCCGCTGGAAAGGTATCGCACAATACCTTCACGACCGGTGGGGTTACACACTTTGTATTCGCTTACGGTAAGTTGCTCACCGTAGCGTGAGTGGAAAGTTGTTGTTCCCTTTACAAAAAGCACTTCGCCCACGTTAAGCGCAGGAAAACACCCAACGCAGATAATGTCATCTCCGTCGGTAGTATCAAGCGCTAAAACTGTGTAGCCCGTTTCTTCATTGCGAAATACAATGCTTGTAACGGTGCCTTTTGCCGTCATTTCCATTTTTTGTTCCTTTGTTGCGTATTCAGTAACAAAACATTCTACGCAAGATATTTTTTGAGATCGCCTACTTTGTCTAACCTTTCCCAACTAAATTCTTCACGGCCAAAATGCCCGTAACTTGCCGTTTGTTTGTAGACCGGCTTTTGCAAATCCAGCGTGTTTATTATTGCCTTAGGGCGAAGGTCAAATTCACGCCCTATAATTTCACTTATTTGTTGGTCATCAAGTTTGCCTGTGCCGTAGGTATTTACGTCAACGGAAACAGGGCGACTTCTGCCAATGGCATAGCTTACCTGCACCTGTATTTTGTCGGCAAGCCCACTTGCAACTACGTTTTTGCAAATGTAACGAGCCATATAAGCGGCACTGCGGTCAACCTTGGTAGGGTCTTTTCCGCTGAATGCACCGCCACCGTGCGCACAATAACCGCCGTAGGTATCAACAATAATTTTTCTGCCGGTAAGACCGCTATCGCCTGCAGGTCCACCAATTTCAAAACGACCGGTAGGGTTAATGTAGTACTTGGTGTTTTCGTCAAGTAATTTGCTCGGCACAACCTGCTTTATTACCAAATTTATCATATCATCGTGAATAGTCTTGTTATCCACCTTTTCACTGTGTTGAGTGGACAACACCACCGTATCCACACGGCACGGCTTGTCGTTTTCGTCATATTCCACCGTCACTTGGCATTTTCCGTCCGGACGAAGGTAGTCAACAATTCCGGATTTGCGCACTTCAGCCAAACGCTTGGCAATTTTGTGGGCAAGCGTTATTGCCATAGGCATAAATTCTTCCGTTTCGTTGCAAGCGTAACCAAACATCATACCTTGGTCGCCTGCACCGTACAAGTCCAACGCATCGCCTTTGTCTTTGTATTCTCCCGATTTATCTACACCTTGCGCAATATCAGGCGATTGTTTATCCAGCGAAATAAGCACACCGCAACTGTCGGCATCAAAACCGTATTTTGCACGAGTGTAACCAATTTCACGCACGGTGTTGCGCACAATTTGCGGGTAATCCACCACGGCAGTGGTAGTTATTTGTCCCATTACAAAAACCGTGCCGGTGCATACTACCGTTTCGCAAGCCACACGTGCCGATGGGTCCTGACTGATTACCGCATCAAGAATAGCATCGCTAATCTGGTCGCACATTTTGTCCGGATGTCCTTCCGTTACGCTTTCCGACGTGAAAAATCTGTGTTTGTTGTTCATAAATTATTTTTCTCCTTCCAAACCTAGAAGTATCGTTTCTTTTGCCGACACAAAAAAACGTCTTGCCCATCAAAGGACAAGACAACCTTAAAAACTATTTGTTGTCGTCCCATCTTCCAAGGCATTTGCCTTGCGGAATTTAGCACCTAACACTATTTTAGGTTGCTGTGGCATCGCCGAGTCCGTCTCTCCGCCACTCTTGATAGGTTTGTAAGTGTATTGTAGCACCACAACAAATAATTGTCAAATATATTATTAATAAATAATAACTTACGTATCTGCAACAAAAACCGAGTACAATCAAAAAGCCCACAAAACCGTTACGCAAATAACATCGGGTGTTGCTCAAATGACAGACAAAACCACCCAAACAAAAACCTCCCACAGCTGTAACGCCGTGGGAGGGGAAATCGTAATTAGATTTGTCTTAGATTATTTTGCGTAGTAGAAGATACCGGTTGTCTTTGCTTCACCAATAGTAAGTTCATAGGTGTAGTAACCTTCTGCAGCATCCTTGGTTGCAGGTTTAATTGCCCAGCTACCATTGGTGCTTGTATAAGCATGATCAGCACCATACAAGTAGAAATACAAACCTTTGCTGAAGCTTGCACTACCACTTTTTTCTGTGTAGAACAAAGCTCCGTCTTTGTAAACTGTCAAAGAATAAGATTGGCTGTTTGCCGTACAGCTAATAGCGGCACAAACACTGCCTTCTGCTACGTCAGGGCTATTATACCAACCAGTAGGATTGATGGCAACTTCGTTTGCGTTGTAAACTTCAATGTTGTTAACCTTTACAGCTGTTTTTCCTTCAGGTGCATTGCATTTAACAAGTTCGCCTTCTGTGTATTCAAAGCAGTAACCTTTGCTGGAAAGAATTGTGCCTTCTGCGATATCGCCGCCCTGTGTAGCATAAGCAACTTTCATTTCAACAAGTTCGTTTCTGCAAGCTTGAAGAGCAGCGGATTCATTTGCTTTAGCAATTACATTGCTGAATGTAGGAATAAGTACTGCAGCCAAAATAGCGATAACTGCAATTACAATTACCAATTCAACAATGGTAAAGCCTTTTTTCTTGTTTGTCTTTTTCATATTAGTGTCTCCTTTGCGTTTTTTAGTCCGCCGACTATTTTTTATTTTGCTTTGCGGTTTAGCCTTTCCGCCAAGGTATGATGAATGCCCTATTGCGTTTTGCTTGCGGTTTGCAAAAGGATAGCCCCTTGTATTGTGACCCCAAGGGGCACCGGGCAATGAAAAAATTGAACAAAAGTGTTTTGTCCCTTTGTAAAACCGACTGCCTTTCGCAATTTGACAGACGATCCCAATAAATGCATTTTTACGGCTTATTTTAATAGCCGATAGCATTTTTTAGCACAAAAATCGGCTAAAAACAGCTTGAGCATCATTATTATATGATACAAATATGTATATGTCAAGTATTTGATACGAATTTGTATCATAATATAATTATGGTAATTAATTTTTACAACAACAAAATAAAGGAGCTACGTAACGAACAAAAACTATCGCAACGGCAGTTGGCAATTGCCTTGAACACCAGTCAGGCAAACCTTTCACGTTGGGAAAAGGGCTTGATTGAACCGAGCATTGTTGAATGTTGGAAAATGGCAGATTTTTTTGACGTTACACTTGATTATCTTTGCGGTAGAAAAGACTACTGATAATTGCAAAAACACAGAACATACCCCGCAAAACAACAATGCTCAAGCTTAACAGCAAATTGTTTTGACACTTTACTTGATTACCACTTTGGCGATATAAAAGAATACTAAACGGCACTCGCAATTGCGAGTGCCGTTTTTTGTTTGTTGATAGTTCAGATTGCCACGCTAACGCTCGCAATTACAGTTTCAGACAAGGACGAGATACACTCCACTCGTTTCACTCGGTCGGTATGACATAGTAAAGTTGCCGTATTTTTCTTCTTTGTCATTCCGAGAAACATAGCCGATTTGCTATGTGACGTGGGAATCTCTTCCTTGTTTGGGGCGTTATTCGGCATTGAGATTTGTAAACGGACAACCGCAGTAATTTTGCCGGTAAAGTCCGTAA
>JAZLJV010000152.1:0-4997 GCA_045618025.1 Clostridia bacterium | reverse complement strand
TCCGGCTTTTCCACCGACTTCTTTGCTTTTGCAACAGGTTTTGGCTGTTCAGCAGGTTTTTCTTCTTCAATTACAGTTTGCACAGGCTTAACCGTCTTCTGAGTGGTTTTCTCCTCAACCGATTTTTGCTCCGGTGCAACATCAACAAGTTTTTCAGCAGGTGTAATTTTTTCTTCTTGCACCGTTTCAACAGGAGTTGCAACAACTTCTTCACTTGCTTTAGCAACGTACTCCGTCTTTTTACTGCTTATTTTTTCCATAACGGCATTAGCCTTATTGCGAATAGCACTAAGACTTTGTTGCATTTCATGTGCGTAGTCAAGTACAAGACCCTTTACGTTACGCACGTTTTCGTATTTGTTTTGTTGATTGTTTGTTGTATTAGCCATTTGTCTCCTCCGAACCGGTTGTGCTAACAATTTTTAATATAACATCTGCAAGTGACTTATCACATATAGCAATTGCTTTGCAGTTTTTGTTTTTCAATACTTCCATCGGGGCAATTTCCACAAGTTTGCATTTTAACCTTTCGCTACTTTTTAGCAGTCTTTCCAAAGATTTTTTTGCAAGATCGCAAGTGTTGAGTATAAGATACACTTTTTTATGATAACGTTCTATTTCGTCAACACCAAAAACAACTGCGCCTTTTTTTATGGCAAACCCCACGTAACTATCTATTTTACCGTTCAATCAATTTCTCCACTTGAAGTTTTATTTCTTCAGTCAGTTCAAATCCCTGTTTTTGTGCAAATTTTTTGTTTTTTAACAAATGACCAATGCACTCGCTTGTGCAACAAACATACAAACCACGGCCATTTATCTTAAACGTTTCGTCAACGCTTATGCCATCGGCTGTTTTTACAATACGGATAAGTTCGTTTTTTGGCCTGAGCTGTCTACAACAAATGCACATTCTTTCAGGAATATGTTTTGCTATTTGCATTTATTATTCCTCTGTATCATCGGTAGACGGATCATCAAACATACCGTTTTGCATAGCAACGGAATACGACTTAACGTCAATCTTCCAACCGGTAAGTTTAGCGGCAAGACGTGCGTTTTGTCCTTCCTTACCGATAGCAAGGGAAAGTTTTTCGTCAGGAACAATTACTTTTGCCTCCTTGGTTTCCTCATCCGCCTGAACAATAAGCACCTTTGCAGGAGAAAGCGCACGGGCAATGTAATCCAATACGTCGTTTGACCACGGAATAATATCAATTTTTTCTCCGCCAATTTCGGAAACAATAGCGTTTACACGTGCGCCTTTGTTACCTACGCAAGCACCAACAGGGTCAATTTCCGAATCGTTTGAAGCAACCGCCATTTTTGTACGGAAGCCTGCTTCACGAACAATGCTCTTTATTTCCACCAATCCACTGTGAATTTCCGGTACTTCGTTTTCAAACAGGCACTTAATAAACATAAAGCTTGCACGAGAAAGCATTATTTGCGTACCGCCAACGCCATCACGAACACGTTTTACAAGGACTTTTATTCTATCGCCGGCATGGAAAACTTCACCCGGAATTTGTTCCTGAGATGTCAAAACCCCTTCCATCTGGTTCTGACCGATTTCCACATAAACAGTGCCGTCTTCCTTTACACGCGTAACAACACCAATAACCAATTTGTTTTCCTTGTCGGAGTACTGGCTAATAGTAGCTTCTCTCTCTGCCTGACGCAATGCATTCATAATAACCTGCTTTGCTGTAAGCGCAGCAATTCTGCCAAAGGTACGTGGATCAATTTCCGTAAGAACTTCATCACCGACTTTGTACGTTTTCTTAATCAATTGTGCCTCGGCAAGCAAAATTTCACTTTCCGGTTCCAATACTTCTTCCACGACTGTTTTGGACATATATGCTCTGATTGTGTATTTTTCCGGCACGGTTTTTACCACAACACGAGATGCTTCACCAAAATTCTTTTTGCAAGCAATGGCAAGAGCTGTTTCCAGTGCACTTATAACCGTTTCCTTACTTATTCCCTTTTCACTTTCCAAGTCTTCCAAAGCAAGGAAAAAATCTTTATTAGTCATTTTGTTGCCTCCTAAAATTCTATGATAGGTTCAATAAGAGCCGTATCGTTTTTATTGAATGTAATAATATGTTTTTCTGTAAGTGTTTGTATTGTAAAAGTAGATTGGTCAAAGTCCACCAACACACCTTCGTAACGTTTTTTGCCGTCAAGCGGTTTATATAACTTTACCGATATTTTCAAATTCAAATTGCGTATAAAATCCCTTTCCGTTTTTAGCGGGCGGTCAATACCCGGGGAAGATACATTTAAAATATACGATTCGTCAATTGGGTCCAACTCGTCCAATGGCGCATCAATTGCACGGTGCAATTTTTCGCAATCGTCAATAGATACACCGCCGTCTTTATCAATAACAACGGTCAGGTTCATTCCGTCAAAACGCTTTTCGTAAGTCACTTCTATCACTTCCAGTCCAAAGCTTTCGGCAATAGGTGCTACAAGTTGAAAAACCGCATCAGCAACTTTGCTCATAACATCTCCTTACATAAATTAGAGAGTGGAGCAAAAAAGCGCCACTCTCACCAAGTAAAATCAAATTAACTTTGGTAAGCAGAAGATAAAAACATCTTACCTTCCAAACACCCTTAGTATAGCACAAATGCAACCACGTTGACAACTGTTTTAACACACTTTTCACAAATCTAACACAATCAAGGATCAATTTGCTTGGCTAAATTAAAAATACAACGGGTAGCAATGTCTGTTTTGTCTTTGCAAAACGTCAATTTCTCCTTTACAACAATTCCGCACGACTTTGCTACGTCTTTCAAAACCGCACAATCCGGTTTTTTGTGTGCCCACTTCAGGTCAAACATCAACGAAAACTGTTCATCGGCGGATACTAATTGATTATCAAAATTGTAGCCGACAGGGTTAGCAAAATAATTAAGCATTTCCACTACTTTTGCAATCTTTTCGCCAATCAAGGTATAGCCGTAACAAAACTTGTAAATATCGTCAATAAGTTCTGTCAGCGTTCTGCTAAAGGAAAAAGACGAATGCTCTGCATGGGCATCGCAAATTTGCTCATCGGTAAGTGCAACACCGGGATTAACGTAAGAAAATAACGTTTCCGTCAATCTGCTGTTTTCTATTTTTGAACAAGAAATAGCAAAAATGCGACCGTTTATCTGTGAATACTCCGTAGCATTTACATACAGTACAACGTATTTTTTATCGGCAAGAAAACCTTTGTACGAGTTTTGTTCTTCCGTTAACGAAAGTTGTTTGTATTCTTCGTACTTGGTAGGTTGCAAAACACCGTAATTTGGCGGAACACGTTTTACAAAAGTCGGTTGTGATGACAAAGCATCAATATTGCATTTGCAAATATCGTACATTTGCATTTCAAACTTACCTGAATACTCACTTTTAACAATTTTACCGCTCAAAACCACTTCGTCGCCATTGCACAAGCGCATAATTTTCTTTTGCACTCTGTCATTGTAGGCACGATATCTGTCAACGGTCTTTTGCGCCTCCTCAGGAGTTTTGCCGGTCATACGCACAACCGTTTCCAAATCGGTAGTCTTCATTCTTACAAACATTACGCAAGCAATAGAAGCCTCAGAATGGTCCGTAACATTAAACTTAAGCAATAACAAATTGCCATCGTTTTTTGTAGCGCTAAACGTCTTGTCTGAAAGTTTTCCGCAAATTACAGCGTGAGTCATCGGTTCACGAATATCCGATATGTACATTGGACGCACGTTTATTGCTTTACCTACGCACGCAATAACATTACTTACGGAAAAATATCTCTCCGGCTTAAGCATTTCACGACTGACGGCAAGTTCAATAAGTTGTTCCTGTTCCTTTATGCTGTGCAAAGTTGCCGATTTGTCAATTTCTAAAGACACATCAACTTCATAACAAGTAAAACCGTAACATATTTCACGCAAAGCATCGGCAAAACAAATGGTTTCCAACATATCGTGCTGTGCCTTAGAAACACAAAGGCTAATAAATACAGTTTCATTTTTTACTTTAACAGATATTTTTTCCGCATCTATATTTGCAACAATAGGAAACTGCTTTTTCAGCGTTTCAGAGACAAAACGTTGCATTTCCAAATCGGTAGGCCTATCAGCTACTACATTGGTTATACATCTGAAAGAGGCCGGCACAATAGAACGTACTGTTTTGGCAATGTCGTCCTTTACGTTTTGTTCAACGTCACTACCGTTTGTACGCACACAAACAGTGCAGTCAACAATCTTTTTTGATTTGCTGACGGCAATATTTCTTACACGCAGTTCCAAATGAGGAAATTCCGTTTTTAACTCGTCAATTATCATTTGCAAAAAGTTCAACTTCCTTCAAAAAATCTTGTACGGCGCTATCCGCCTGTACTACTTTTACGGGCAATCCTTTTTTGAATATGACAAACTTACCGTCGCCACCCGCAAGTCCCAAATCGGCATCGGAGCATTCTCCCGGGCCGTTTACCTCACAACCCATAACAGCTATTTTAATATTTTTATGTAAATTGCAAACGCCCTGATATACCTGATTGGCAACTTTTTCCAAATCTATTTTGCATCTACCGCATTTAGGACAGGAAACAAACTGCACACTGTTGCACAGGTTAAGTGCAGATAAAATATCGTAGGCTACCTTTACTTCCCGAACAGGATCTGCCGTAAGCGATACCCTTAGCGTATCACCAATACCATCTGCAAGCAAACTACCTATGGCGATAGCGTTTTTTATCGTTCCCGGGTAAGCAAGGCCGGCTTCGGTAACACCTATATGCAACGGATAACCGAGTTTGCTTGCCAAGCGGTTAAGTTCAATTGTTTCCCTGACGTCACTGCTTTTAAGTGACAACACAAGATTTGTAAAACAATTATCTTCAAAAAACCGAACATAATCGGCAAGACTGTTGATAAGTGCCAAATGCTTGTTACCGTCAGCCTTTGCCAGATACTCTTTGTTGACAGAACCACTGTTTACGC
>JAZLJV010000151.1:0-4343 GCA_045618025.1 Clostridia bacterium | reverse complement strand
TAGGGTCGTTTACAAATACATGCGTTACAGCACCGACAAGCTTACCGTTTTGCACAATGGGACTACCACTCATTCCCTGAACAATTCCACCGGTTTGTTCAAGTAAAAGTTTGTCCGTAACGTGAATTACCATACTTTTATCCGTAGGATAATTCTGGTGAGATGCTTTTACTATTTCTATTTCGTAACTTTTACGTTCACCGTCAACGGTGGAAAGAATCTCGGCTTTTCCGGGAACTACTTCGCCTACATTTGCGACAGGCAACAAGTCATTTTCGCCACAAAAGGACGGCAAAGCGAAAAATTCTCCGAAAGCACCAAACTTGTTGTTATCATAAAGACGACCAAGTTTTTTATCAAAGCCAAAGTTACCCTTGAGTTCACCCGCTTCGCCCTTAACGCCTTTTTTTACTCCGGCAATTTCACACTCAAATACGCCACCGTTACGACATTTTACTACGTTACCCTGCGCATCGCAAATAGGGTGTCCAAGACTGCCAAATTGCAGGTTTTTGCGCACATAAGTAAGTGTGCCTATGCCACTTGAAGAGTCTCTTGTCCAAAGTCCCAAACGGTATTGATTTGTAGAAACATCCATAGCGGGTGTTATAGTGCCACTTATTACTTCGCCGTTGCGGACGTATTTTACCTGCATCTTTTTGCCTTGAGAAGAAACAGCAATTTCCGCAAGACGTGCCGAGCTGTAAATACGTTTACCGTCCAATTCTACCACCACGTCGTTTATGGAAAGCCCACAGCCAAGCGCAGGGCAACACAGTTTGCCATCCACATCAACAAATTCGTTAAGGCCGATAACGGTAACGCCGTCACCGTCAATTGTAATACCAAGAGGAAAACCTCCAACGTAAACCTGCTCGTCTATTTTATCTGCAGGAGCAGAAAATATTACACTTATTCTGTCAAATATATTGTCCGACGGAGAAGTGCCGACACTAACGGAGACATAGGCCGATTGTACATTCGGCTCAAATACCAACGCAACTGTCAAAAGCATTATAACTGCCGTAACAAAACATAAAAACCTTTTCATAAATACCTCGCAGTAGGTAGTTTGCGCCACTTGCTTCAAAATATTTATACAATAAAAAACGGCACAGCAACTGGAGCGCACCGTAGGGATTTTTTGACGAACAGAACCACAAAAAGATGTGAAAATGTCAAGACTTTGGTGTTTATTACTTGCTTTTGCAATTCATTATTGTACGGTATAATCAATATGAAAAAAGAAAAGTGAGAGCTGATTACTCTCACTTTTTTGTTGCCTTTGGTCGGTTTTAACTCTACCGTACGGCAAGTATGCCTACAATTCAAAACCAACCAATCTGTCCGCCCCTCTCTCCCTATGGAGCACGCCCTAAATGCCGTGCCTTTATTTATAATTTTAAGTTGTACTGTCACTTTACAATGCAATTATTATTTAGTGCGAGCAAATAGTATGCATTTACACATTGCGGTGCTTTCTGATATTACTTTTGTAGGTATTGCTCCAATCTACAAGTTCTTCGGCGCTTGTTAAAAGGTGTTCGCCGACACCGCCCATCAAACGGGCAACTTCTAACGCTTTTTCACGTGAAGAAGCAAGAACGGAAACGGAAGTCTGCGTTTTTTCGCCAATGAGGCATTTTTGAATAAGCATATTTTCATCAGCCATTGCGCAAATTTGCGGAAGGTGCGTAATAACTATACATTGATAACTTTCAGAGGCAACATTAGCAAGTTTTTGCGCTACTTTTGATGCCATATTGCCTGAAACTCCCGTGTCTATTTCGTCAAACACCATTGTCGGAATTTTTTCGGCAAGAGCGGTAATATTTTTTACAGCCAACATAAAACGTGACATTTCTCCGCCGGAAATTACTTTGTTTAACGGTTTTAACGGTTCACCGACATTGGCAGACATCAAAAATTGCAATTTATCAAAACCACAAGGTGAAACATGCTTGCAATATTCTTCAAAAACAGGCGTAGCTTCAAAAGAAACTTCAAATGTTGTGCCATTCATACCGAGATCGGCAAGTTCACTGACAATTTTCAGCGAAAGTTCATCAGCGACATTTTTGCGTATTGCAGACATTTTGCATGCTACATCATACATTTGTTTTAGGACAGATTGTCTTTCAAAAGCAAGTTGTTCTATTTTTTGTGCACTGTTTACCAGCTTATCGTAATCAATCTTAATTTTTTCCAGAAAAGCAAGCACATCCTCTATGCTACCGCCATACTTACGCTTAAGCGTGCGTATTTTATCACGGCGCAGTTCAATTTTGTCTATTTCTTCCGAAGAAAACTCCGTTTTTTCCAACTGTGCATTGAGAGACTCCAAAACGTCTTCCGTTTCAATACGGACAGATGTCAGTCTTTCCGCAAGTGAATCGTTTTCCGTATCAACACCACTTATTCCGTGCAATGCGCCTACAGCAGACGCCAAAGCATTTACCGCACCGCACTCGTCTTGCAAAGCACCAACAGCCATAGAAAGCGCATTTGTAATTTTTTCGGCATTGATAATGCGTTTATGTTGTCTTTCAAGCTCTTCTTCCTCATCGGTTGAGAGTTCGGCGCTTTCTATTTCATCAATCTGGTATTTTAAAATATCCGCAAGACGTTCTCTTTCGGCATCACTACCGCCAAAAGCGGAAAGCTCCGTTTCAATATTTCGCAATTGTGGATACAATTTGTCTTTAAGTTGAGTATCCAGTCCGTTAAAATTGCAAAAGCCGTCAACAGCTGAAAGCTGATTGTTTTCACTAAGGAGATTAAGGTGTTCACTTTGCCCGAAAATGTCAACCAATTCTTCGCATATGCTTTTTAGCATTTGCAATGTTGCTGTTTTGCCCTGAATACGTATTTCGTTGCGTCCACTTACCGACATTTTGCGACAAAGCAAAATCTCCGTGTCGTCACCAAAACCGTTTTCAACAAGTTTTTGTACAACAGGAGAATCCTTTTCTACTTCAAACACGGCTGTAACATCGGCAAATTCTTCGCCGTGTTTTATCAACGTTTTATCGGCACGTTCGCCAAGAACAAATGCAAGTGAGTCAATAATTATTGACTTACCACTGCCCGTTTCACCCGAAAGCACCGTTAAGCCGTTGTCAAAGCTAAGCTCAACGTGTTCAATAAGTGCAATATTGTTAATTTCAAGAGTTTTCAGCATATTTAACTACACACTCTGTATTTAGTTTTTATAATTTTTAAGTTGTAAAGCAATGCTTTGAGCAACATTACCGTCTTGCGCAACAATAAGTATTGTTTTGCTGTCGCAAACCATACCTACAACGTCGTCAAACGGAAATTTTTCCAAAGCCTTGGCGACCTTTTCGGCATTGCCTGACAAAGTTTTTACAACAATGAGATTGTTGGCAACACTTACGGAACACACCTTGCGACAAATAGACCAGAGGTGCCGTTCAGATATGCCATTATCTTTGCCTTGTCTTACAATGTATCGGTAAGAACCGTCATTCTGAAGTACTTTGCAAGCTCCAATCATCGCCAAATCACGTGAAACTGTAGCCTGTGTAACCAAAATGCCACGGTTATTCAACAAATTAACAAGTTGCTGTTGACTGCAAACATTTTCATTTGCAAGAATAGTCACTATTTCCGATTGTCTGTTATTAAGTAACATTACAAAATTTCCCGAAAAATTATTTGTCTTCTTTTTTGAAAATACACAATGCACGTGCAACAAACAAAATAATATCGTTTGATTTTTTTACTGCAAAACCTTTACCAAGTGCTTTTGCAGTGATTGTCAATGTGGAAATTACGGCATAAATTAGCACCGAAATCCAAAAATTTCCGTCGGTTATGCCACTTACTATCGTTGCACCGCACACACCTGATACAACTCCGCATACGTCGCCGATAACATCGTTGCAAACAGAGGAAACAACACTACTGCTACGTGCCAGTTTTACAGCCGTTTTAGCTCCACGGACTTTTCGTGAAGCCATTGCCAGAAAAGGTTCAATATCGCAGGCGGTTGAGGCGGTACCGATAATATCAAAAATAACGCCAAGCAACACTATGCCGAGAGTCAACAATATTGCCAACCAAAGGTGTGTATCTTCCAACACCAACGTAGAACCGGCATTGACAGCAAATGACAAACACAGTGTAATAATGCAAACTTTTAACGGCCAAAAGCCGTGTTTGCTTTTTGCTTTATCCTTTTTGCGTTTGTTAGTTGCTTCAGCAGTATCAGTTCGCCCTATGTCGCCGTCGCTTTGTTGTAAATCTTTTTTCATTTTTCTCCATGATAAAAAATAAGGTGGTGACAAGTTGGATAAACCTTACGGCATAGGTTCAGTAGG
>JAZLJV010000150.1:0-22094 GCA_045618025.1 Clostridia bacterium | reverse complement strand
CCGCATTTGCGTAAAAGTCAATATACATAGGTTCAAGTTGCATTGGGCAAACTTGTGCGCATTTGCCACAATTTATGCACGCCGTAGGTTTAAGCGTGTTTACTTCGCTTGCGGTAAGTGCAACAAAACCTCCGTCGGTTTTGCCTACTGAAACGTCCAGACCGATAAGTGCATTGCCCGTCATCGGTCCACCTGCAACAACTTTTGCTTCTTCACCGGTAAGTCCACCGCAAAAAGCAATAAGGTCGGCAAGTGTCGTTCCGCATTTTACAACAACGTTTTGTGGCTGAGCAACAGCACTACCGGTAACGGTAACAACACGTTGGTAAAGCGGTTTGCCTTGTACCACTGCTTGGTAAACTGCGTAAGCGGTTGCAACGTTGTTAACAAGCACACCAACACTTGCAGGCAATTTGCCGAGTGGCACTTTTTTGCCCGTGCAAGCATAGATAAGTGTTTTTTCCGCACCTTGTGGGTACTTGGTGGCAAAACTTACCACTTCAACACCTTCTTGCTCACTCATTGCGGAAATTGCCTCAGGCTTGTTGTCTTCAATACCAACGTAAATTTTGCTTGCGCCAACGGCAGTAGCCAAAAGTTTGGCTCCTTCCGCAACCTCATATGCGTGATTACGCATAAGGTAGTCGTCACAAGTAAGGTACGGTTCGCACTCTGCGCCGTTGATGATGAGAGTATCAATACCTTCACCGGCAAGTTTTACCGCAGTCGGAAAACCTGCACCGCCCATACCCACAATACCTGCTTCGGCAATTCTTTCGGCAATTTGACTGGCCGACGGATTGCTTAGCGCAGGAAGTGTGATAACGTCGCTTTCACCGTTTGCCTTTATGTGCAAACAGTCAATTTTTTGCCCGATAGCATTAACGAGTTTTTCCACACCTACCACTTCACCGCAAACAGGTGAGTAAATGTTTGCAGAAACAGCCCCTTCTGCTTTTGCAATCAGTTGTCCTTCCTTTACAACGTCCCCGGCGTTTACAATGGCTGATGCCGGTGCGCCAATGTGTTGGGACAACGAAACGTAGTAGTCGCTCACGCCCGGCATAACAAACGCTTCACTTGCACTTGCAAGCGATTTGTTATCCTTAACGTGTACGCCCCCTTGAAATGTCTTCATTTTTAACAAAGGCCTCCTGTAATTTTGGTTGTGCAAACTGCCTGTTTGCACACACTTTGTTAATTATAACACAACCTGAACGAAATGTAAATATTTAATAAATAATATTTGATAATAAAAACATAAAAAATATGCACACAGTACCTTTATTATGACATCGCAAGACAAATTGTTTACTTGTTGTTTTCTTTAGATTGTTTTTTATAACAGAATTTTTGCAACGGCTAATTAACAGTAAAATAGTGTTTGTCCGCAATAGCACTTTGTTTTTTGAGGTGTGCAACAAAACAGCCGGGCTTTTTTTGCCAACAATTTGCCAAAAACACAATTTTGCTGTATAATAAATTTATGTTGCTTGCAAAATGCAACAAATATTTGCTCAGGAACAAACAAAATGGATATTAACGGAAAAATTACCGAAGAACTTGGCGTGGCAAGATGGCAGGTTGATGCCGCAGTTGACCTTTTGGACGAAGGAAACACGGTGCCTTTTATTTCACGCTACCGCAAAGAAGCTACCGGCACACTTAACGACGAACAACTGCGCAAGCTATCCGAACGTCTTGGTGCATTGCGCAACCTGGAAGAAAAAAAGGCGCAGGTATTGCGCTCTATTGAAGAACAGGGCATGCTTACCGATGAAATTCGTCTGGCTGTTGAAAATGCCGAAACACAGGTGGCTGTGGACGATATTTACCGCCCGTTCAGACCAAAACGCCGTACACGTGCTACAATTGCAAAGGAACAAGGCCTTGAACCGCTGGCTAATGCATTGATGCTTCAATCTACAGAAAAACCTATTGAAGACTACGCAAAAGAGTTTGTAAACGAAGAAAAAGGTGTGGCAAGTGCAAAAGACGCTTTGCAAGGCGCTATGGATATTGTTGCAGAAGCAATAAGCGACAATGCCGACTACCGCAAGACCATTCGTGATTTGACAATGCGTAAAGGTACAATCAGCAGTACGGCAAAAAAACCCGATGTAAAAACCGTTTACGACAACTATTATAACTACGAAGAACCAATTGCCAAAATTGCCGGACACCGCATTTTGGCTGTTAACCGTGGCGAAACGGAAAAAATTCTTACTGTAAAAGTTAATGCACCTTCGGAAGAAATTGTTGCTTATCTTACAAAGCAAACCGTGCGTAAGCCAAACCACGACACGGCACAGTATTTGACAACTGCCGTCGCCGACAGTTACGAAAGACTTATTGCACCTTCAATAGCTACGGAAGTACGCAACGCACTTACGGAAAAAGCAGAGGACGGCGCAATAGACGTGTTTGGGAAAAATCTTACTCAATTGCTTTTGCAACCGCCAATTACCAACCAAATTGTGCTTGGATGGGACCCGGCATTCAGAACGGGTTGCAAACTTGCCGTTGTTGATACCACGGGAAAGGTGCTTGATACTACCGTTATTTACCCTACCGCACCAACCAACGAACTAAAAATAAAACAAGCTAAAATGACACTTGCAATGTTGGTAAAAAAGTACCACGTGTCGCTAATTTCATTAGGAAACGGCACCGCCTCACGTGAAAGCGAACAAATAATTTGCGAGTTTTTGAAGGAAACGGGACTTCCTGTACAATACGTAATAGTCAGCGAAGCAGGCGCCTCGGTTTACTCGGCAAGCAAACTTGCAACGGAAGAATTCCCTGACTTTGACGTGGGACAACGTAGTGCCGCAAGCATTGCAAGAAGATTGCAGGACCCGCTTGCGGAATTGGTAAAAATTGACCCGAAAGCTATTGGCGTAGGTCAGTATCAACACGATATGAACCAAAAGAAACTGGGTGAAGCGCTTACCGCAGTTGTGGAAGATGCCGTAAACAAAGTTGGCGTAGACCTTAACACCGCAAGTGCTTCTCTGCTTACGTACATAAGCGGAATTACCCCTACGCTTGCCAAAAACATTGTAAAATACCGTGAAACGTATGGGAAGTTCAGAAACCGCAAAGAACTTTTGAAGGTGGAAAAACTCGGCGAAAAAGCATTTTTGCAATGTGCAGGTTTTTGCAGAATAAACGGCGGAGATAATCCGCTGGATGCAACGGGCGTTCATCCTGAAAGCTACGAGGCAACTTTGGCACTGCTCAAACAACAAAAAATTGACGTTAAAAACGTTGTGGGCGGTATTGCCGGATTTTCCTTTACCGTGCATAACTACGACAAACTTTCAAAAGAACTCGGCATTGGCGAAATTACCCTGCAAGATATTGTAAAGGAACTGGAAAAGCCTGCACGTGACCCACGTGACGAAATGCCTAAACCAATACTTAAAAGTGATGTGTTGGAAATGAAAGACCTGCGTGAAGGCATGCTACTAAAAGGCACAGTGCGCAACGTTATTGACTTTGGCGCATTTGTAGATATTGGCGTTCACCAGGACGGTTTGGTACACGTTTCACAAATGTCGGCAACAAAGTTTGTAAAACACCCGTTGGAAGTGGTAAAAGTGGGCGATATTGTTGATGTTAAGGTAATTTCCGTAGATTTGGAAAAGAAACGCATTGCGCTTACAATGATAATTTAGGAGATAACGACAATGGAAAACAAAATATGTCAAAGTTGCGGTATGCCTATTGAAAGCGCCGACGTGCTTGGCACAAATGCCGACGGCACTGTAAACAAAGACTACTGCAAATACTGTTACCAAAACGGCAAATTTGTGGACGACGTAACAATGGAACAATACATAGAAATGTGTTCGCAATACGGCGCACAAGCCGGTATGACAAACAAAGAAATGAAGGCATTTTGCACCAAACTTTTTCCTACGTTAAAGCGTTGGAAAACAAACTAATGCACAACAATACCGGACTGAAACACTCGCAAACAAATTGCCCATAAAACATATTTTTTGTTTTTGCACAACCAAGTTGAAATGTTCAAAGTAACATACAAATTGGCAACACGTATAGTAAAATTGGAGTAAAAATGCGAAAAATAAGTGTCTTAAGAGAACATAATGCATTATTGCAAGACGTTATTTTTGACGTTTACACAGACGGTGAAAAAACCGCCTCAATAAGAGACGGCGAAACAGTGTGTTTGGTTTTGTCGGATGGCGACCATCTTTTGCAATGCAAAACGCAGGAGGAAACATTCCAATATCTGCGCACGTATTTGTTGCATGTTCCTTGTGGTAAAGACAACTACGATTTTTTGCTTCGTATTAACGGTAACGATATAGAATTGCTGTAAAAAACGTCAATTTTCCGTTCTTGGGCAACAAAAAAGTCTTCAGAGAATGTTGTAAAACGGAAAAAGATTCCTCGTGGAATCCTATGGGATTTGCACCAACATATTGCAATTTTCTAACTTTGAAGTATCCGTTAAACCCGCTTCTGAAGACTGTTTTTGTGCTTTTTAGTGTGTTTGCAATATTTATTACGTTGCATTTACAATTGGCACGTAAAAAACACGCAAAATTTTTATATTACACCGTATTATTGTTTTTTGTAAACTTGCACGACAAGATAACAAAAAACTTGATACGGTGTTTTTTTGCAAGCCTTTGGAGAATATTGCAAACAGAGTATTAAATGGTGCTCTACCACTGCGCTAAAGATTTCAAAGAAATCTTGTTGGATTTGAACCAACGACAACCAGGTTTTCAGCCGAAGTATCTGTTTGCCCGCTTCCAAAGGCTTGCATTTTTAACTGTTGTGTGACAAATCTTTTTCGTTCCAAAACCGTATCATAAAATCGGCAAAAACCGATTCCTTGCCCGTCCAGCCGTACAAAACGTTGGTACGGTAGGCATATTCCGGCAATACCACATTGGTATAACCTGCCGTTTGTACGGAAAACACGTTGACCTTATCATATACATTAATACGGTAAGCCGTTACCAACTTCAAAACGTCTACGTAGCCGTTACCGGTACAATAGCCCGCCTGTTTGTATATTATTTTTTGTTCCTCTGTACCATACAAGCCACCGTGACCCGCCTGCATATCGGAATAAATAAATACATTATCCCAATATTCTTCTGTTTTTATGGCGTTATCCCAAAACAGCCAGATGCCGTTTTCCGTTGACTGGCCTATTTTTTGGCTTATTTTATTTATTTTGTTGAGTTGAGAAAGCACGCCGTCATGTTTTTTGATAGGCACCACTTCCAATCTGTCGCCAAAAACACCTACGTAACCTTCGTCGGATAGTCTTGCTGTAATAATAGCAGACAAATTGTCAATTTCCGCAACGGTAACGGAACCGTATTCTGTAGGTATTGTGCCCCAAGCAGAGCCGGAGTTGTCCGTAAGAGTAATTGTTTTGCCGTGAAGTGCCGGCATGTTGCCGATGGCCAAATCAATACATTCTTCCAACGCATCAAGAATAAGTGGCTTAAATTTTACTTTGCAGTCGTTTTCCACCGCTTTGTAGGCAGTGTAGTAACGGTACGGAAACTGCTTGCCTGTAGCTACTCCTGCTTTCAATTTTTCCAAAAGATTTTTGGCATATACAGCATCACTTGTGGTCAGTTCGGCAAAAATACTGCGTAAATTTCTTAGCAGGGCCATGTGTCCCAAGTCTATTGTTTCCAATATTTCCTTCCAACTTTTGCCGGCAGATTTCATTCTTTCCCACGTGTTGTTTTCTTCCGCCACTTCTACCTTGCCGTTTTGCATAAGTTCGTCCAACACGGCAGAGTGAGCATGCGAAATACGCACCACGTCTATCATTCCGAGCCCTGTATTTTTGTATTTTGCAACCTGATACGCATTTAAGCCGGAAAGTTTTTCCGCCCAGCAACGTTTGAGAATGGTAGGTAAATTGTTTTTGCTTTTGTTTTTGTACAAGTAATATGCAAGTTGCGATGCCGGTTCGTCTGCACGTGCCATAACCTGTTTTTGCACATTGCGAAATTTGTTTGGATATGCTTTGTTAAAATCCGCACGTTTGGGATGCATTGCCGCACGTACCATAATAACCTGCGGATTAAGTCGCATCATATAAGTAGTGCGAAGTTCCACCGCCCAATCCAAAACGGCACCAAAGTCCTCATCCAAAGCATCATCAATTACCTGTTCCATAATTTGCGACGTGGTTTTATCGGCGTATTTTGTTTCGTCAAGAATGCTCAATGCCTTAAAAAGCGGGTGAATACGGTACAATGCGTCCTTTGCCCGTGCAGTTTCAAACTCACCGTCACGGTAGTAGGACGGCTCGCCGAAAACGGACGACGCCGTAACCATTTTCAGCGTGTCCATAGCATTTATTGTATAAGAGTTTCCGCCCATAAAGTTGGTAACTCTTTTTGTTTTTTTGTCGGAGCGTTCCCGTTTTACCGACTGCACCAATTTCGTCATAAATCGTCATCCTTTACCGTAACAGGCAAAATAACTTAAATTTGTTGCTGTTGTACCAATTTGCGCCACCTAAGGTGTTGTTGCAAGTTAAAATTGCTATAGCCAACAGTGGCATGCGCAAAGTTCTTTGCAAAAACTATGGCAATGTAAGTAACTGTACGTACCATTATATATTAAAACATTTGTGGTGTCAATACCCGTTGCACGCAAAAATGCTAAAAAAATAACCGCCGTATTACAAAAAAGACTTATGTCTGCAATTACACTTGCCGTTAAACTGTTTGTTACAAAAAAGCAAAAAAGTCCGACACGTGTAAGTGTCGGACTTGAATTAGTGCAAAACAACAAAACTTTTACGCAACACAAAAACATTGCATTGCAAAACATACAAACAAATTTTAGTTTTCCGGTGCCGGTTCTATAGAAGCTTCAAACAACTTCATCAAAGTATCGTACTTATCTTGCGTAAGCGTGCCTTCGGCAACCATTTCGGAAAGTTGTGTATCAATTGCAGTCTTGGTGCCTTCGTCAACATCGGCAAGCATACCTGCAGAGCTTTCTGCAACCGCCTGAATAAGGTCACTTTGTACAAGCGCTTCCGTAAGGTCGGCAACTTGTTCTTCCGTAATTTCTTCTTTCAATTTGAATTCGCCGTTTTCGTCAACGTCAAGAAGGTTATTTTTAACGGCAACAAACGTTTCACCTTCCTTAGAGAAGTCAACGTTACTTATGTCAATTTCCAGACCGGTGCCTTCCAAAGCACCCTCAATAACACCGCTGATCATTTCCTTTACCGTATCACTTTCGTTAATACTGCTAAACAAACCAAGCAAATCTTCGTCACTCATTGTGGCAATGGTTGCAAGTGGGTTATCTCCACCCGTAAGCAACGGTGCCATTTTTGCAAGACCGGAAACGGCTTTTAAGTCATCGTAAAGATAGCCTTGGGTAACATTACCGTCAACTTCCTTTTCGTAAGTCAAAAATTCCAATCTGATGTCTGTTTCAAGAACCTTTTCCTTAGCAAAGTTTATAACTTTGGATTCCGTCACAATTTTTGTGGCAGCGGACATATCGTTTTCCGTAAAGTTATCAATTTCGGCAATAAGCGGAGAAAGAATGATAATAGGCAAAATAATGACTACTGCAATAATAGCACCTTCAGCAGCCCCGAAAATACCAAGAGATTTCCACGCTGTGCCTTTTTTTGCCTTGCGGAAAATAATGGCGTTGAAAATACCGCCGACAATGCCGAGAGCAATCATATAAACAATACAAAGGAGCCAGAACAACAGCAACTTGAGAATACCGTCAACAAAACCGGTAATTGTACCTGCAGGAATACCGAGGTTGCCAACTAAATTTGAAATATACGATGTGGCAAAATCACCAATCGTTTGTCCCGGCGTTGCATTTGGCAATATAGATGCATCCATTGCTTTTATTTGCGTAAGCACATTGCCACAGGTAAAGTAGGCAACAGCAACAGCAATAACTACTATAAGCAGTTTTCCGATTTTTTTAGGGAACTTGCCTGCTAAACCGCCGATAAAACCGAGAGCGGCAATAACTACTACGAATAAATCAAGAAAATTCATTTTTATCTCCTTTCTTATTGTTTTTTAACATTTTTCCGGCTGGGCATAAAACTCGCCGAAAGTTTCTACACAAATACTTTTTATTACTTGGTCTTCGTACGGGCGGTCATTGTAATCGGTGTACTCATCGGCAATTTTGTCAATAACTTCTTCACCGCTTATCACTTTGCCAAAGCCTGCGTACTGACCGTCAAGATGCGGTGCATCCGCATGCATAATAAAAAACTGACTGCCTGCACTGTTTGGGTGCATTGCACGAGCCATACTTATTACGCCACGTTCATGCTTGAGATTGTTTTCAAAACCGTTGGCAGAGAACTCTCCCTTTATGGAATAACCAGGTCCACCTGTGCCGTTACCTTTCGGGCAACCGCCTTGAATCATAAACCCACGGATAACTCTGTGAAAAATAAGTCCGTTGTAAAAACCGTTGTTTGCAAGACTGATAAAGTTATTTACCGTGTTAGGTGCAATGTTCGGATAAAGTTCAATTTGCATAACGTTTCCGTCAGCCATTGTTAATGTTGCCACAGGATTTTTCATAACACACATCTCCGTATAGCATATTTTAGCATATTTATTGTAAAAACGCAACAGTTTTTGATTGACTTTGCAACAATCAATCAATATAATTATGTTATTATTTTACAAAAATACTACATGTGGAGGGAATTTTATGCTTTCAGAAAGACAATTACAAAACTTTGCCGAACTTGCAGTAAAAATTGGCGTTAATATGCAAAAAGACCAAGAAGTTGTTATTCGTGCCGACGTAAAAGTTAAAGATTTTGCACATCTTATTGCACAAAAAGCTTACGAAAACGGCGCAAAATACGTTCATTTGCAATGGCGTGACGAAGAAATGAGCCGTTTGCACATGCAAAACGCCAATGAGCAAACATTGTGTGACGTTCCGCAGTTTACCGTTGACGAACTACACTACTACGTTGACCGCAAATGTTGCCTTATCAGCATAAGCGCAGGCAATCCGGATATTTACCTTGGATTGGATGCCGACAAAATTGCAAAGGTAAATGCGGAAAACCGCAAAAAGACAAAATTCTTCAGTGAAGCAACTATGAGTAACTACCTGCGTTGGACAATTGTCAGCGTACCTACACCGGAATGGGCAAAAAAAGTTTTCCCGGATGTATCCACCGAAGAGGCTATTGACAAAATGTGGAACACAATGGGCAAAATTATGCGTCTTGACAGCGAAAACCCGACTTTGGCATGGCGTGAACACATAAACAAATTACAAAGCCGTGCAAAGTATCTTAACCAATGCAATTTTGAATATTTGCACTTTACCAATAACAGCGGAACTAACCTGAAAATCGGATTGGCTTTGGACCACGAATGGCTTGCTGCCGAAGAAAAAGCGCAGGACGGGGTCAGTTTTACGGCTAATATGCCTACGGAAGAAATATTTACCGCTCCGCACAACAAAAAGATTGACGGCACTGTGGTAAACGCTCTTCCGCTGGTGTACAACGGCAATGTTATTGACGACTTTTGCATTACCTTTGCTAACGGCAAAGTAACAAACTACACCGCAAAAAAAGGCTACGACATACTAAAAGGCTTGTTGCAGGCGGATGAGGGAGCACTTTCCCTTGGCGAGGTTGCACTGATAGGCAAGGGAAGCCCTATTGCGCAAAGTGGCGTGTTGTTTTTTAACACGTTGTTTGACGAAAACGCAAGTTGTCACCTTGCATTCGGCGCAAGCTACCCTACCACAATAAAAAACGGCAACGACCTGACCGACCTACAATGCTTGGAAAAAGGCGCAAATGACAGCACCGTTCACGTTGATTTTATGGTGGGAACAAAAGATCTTTGCGTGGATGGTATTGACTTTGACGGAAAAATTACACCGCTTATGCGTGACGGCGAATGGGTGATTTAGAACAGGTTAAAGATTTGAAAATGCAGAATGCAAAATGCATAATGGTGGAATGTTTTGTTAAGTGCAGAATGTACGCCGAGCAAACGAAGTTTGCGAACGCCCAGCATAATTGCAACGCAATTTGCGTGAATGCAGAATTGTGGAACGTTTAGTAAAACATATTCAATTTGTCATTGCGAGAAGCGTTAGCGACGTGGCAATCTGGGTTTACCATAAACAATGACTTTACTTTGTCATACCGACCGAGTGAAACGAGTGGAGTGTATCCCTTCCTTGTTAACAAGGTAGGGATTTCTCGACTTCGCTCGAAATGACATAATATGGCAGGGATTTCTCGACTTTGCTCAAAATACTCGCTACGCTTCGTGGCGTTCGCTTTGCTCGGCTAGAACATCAAAGAACAAATTGCAAATATCAGAGTACAAAAAAGGCAAGGCTATGTAGCTGAAAAATGCGCAAAACCTTGCCGTTTTTTTTGTTAAAACGCAAAAAAGCGTATTTTTTACAAAAAAAATATAATTTTTTTGTCGTAACACGTTGTTAAACGTTTGTAATTAATTGTAATTTTTGATATAATAACAAATGCACCTTAATAAATACATTTTTAGGAGGAAATTATGATTTCAATTTGGTGGCTTGTAGTTGTAATTGCAGTATGCGTTCTTGCAATCGCTTACGTTGCTGTTAACTACATCAGAATCAAACGCATGAAAGAAGGTACGGACGAAATGGTAAAAATGAGTGCCATCATCCGTGAAGGTTCAGGCGTTTTGCTCAAAAAGGAGTTCAGCGTAATTGCCATCGTTATTGGCGCAATTGCCGTACTCTTCTCACTCTTTATTGAAAAGTGGAGTGGCGTAACCTACATTGCAGGTGCTCTTATGAGTAGCATCGTTTGTATTCTCGGTATGAAGAGTGCAACCTACGCTAACGTACGCACAGCAAACAAGGCTCGTGAATCTCTTTCTATCGGCGAAACAGTAAAAGTTGCTCTTCGTGGTGGCTCTATCAGCGGTTTCAGCGTACAGGCACTTGGCCTTTTGGGACTTACCCTCATAGTTCTTATCAGCGGTGTTGGTCCACAAACCGTTAGCACGCTTACCGGTTTTGGACTTTCGGGTCTTAAAGCTTACGAAGGCAACGGCATCATCAACATTGCAGCACTTCTTACAAACAGTTCCGTTATGAGAATTACAACCTACTCTTTGGGTTGCTCAACCGTTGCAATGTTCAACCGTGTTGCAGGTGGTAACTACACCAAAGCAGCAGATATCTCCGCAGATATTCTCGGTAAAATCCGTAATGACTTGCCGGAAGACGACAGCCGTGTTCCAAACGTTATTGCAGACTTTATCGGCGACAACGTAAACGACATTGCCGGCAACTGCTCTGACCTTTTGGAAAGCTTTGTTGCAACAATTTCCGCATCCATCATTATGGCTATTGCCCTTCTCAACAATTTCGGCATCAAGTCTATGGATTTCTTTAAGGCAAGCTACATGTTCCCACTTGCATTTGCAGGCGCAGGACTTCTTGCATGTCTTATCGGCATCATCATTGTTCAACTTCGCAAGATGAGCGACGACCCGTCAAAGGAACTTAACCTTGCTACTTACATTTCCGCAGGCATCACGCTTGCTTTCTGTGGTATACTCAGCTATGTTGCATTCGGCAAAATTGACAGTGCAATACTCAAGGACACCATGGGCTGGAAGATTGGTTGGGCTACCCCTTGGGTTTGTGCTATTTTGGGTATTATCAGCGGTGTTGCAATCGGTATTATTACGGAATACTACACCAGCACGGAAAAGAAACCTACACGCACCATTGCAGAATACGCAAAGGAAGGCGAAGCATTTGTTATCACAAAGGGCGACGCAGTAGGTTCACGTTCCGTACTCTTCCCTGTACTCATTATTGGCGCAGTACTTATCATTACCGGCGCACTTAGCGGTACCTACGGTATTGCCATTGCAGCACTTGGTATGCTTAGCTTTGTTGCAACCACCGTTTCCATTGACGCATTCGGACCGGTTGCCGACAACGCAGGCGGTTTGGCTGAAAGTTGCCACCTTGAACCGGATGTTCGTAAAATTACCGACAAACTTGACGCAGTTGGTAACACAACCGCAGCAGTTGGTAAAGGCTTTGCAATCGGCAGTGCCGCATTTGCAACGGTATCACTTATTTGTGCTTACATAGGCAACTACGCTACTTCAAAGATTGAAGGTCTTACAACTCCGTCAATTGATAGCTTCTGGCTTATTGCAGGTTGCCTTATCGGCGGTGCTCTTATTGAATTCTTTGCAGCACTTCTTACCGATAACACCATTGACGCAGCAAAAGAACTTGCAGACGTAGGCGACAAGCAACTTCAGGACCCTGCAATTTTGGCAGGCGAAAAAGCACCTGACTACAACGAACTTGTTCGTTTGGCAACACAATCCGCACTTAAAAAGATGACTCTTCCTTCTGTTATTGCACTTGCAGTACCGGTTGTAGGCGGTATCTTGTTTGGTGTTGACTTCGTTCTCGGTGTTCTTCTCGGTTCCACAATCGTTTCCGTTCCACGTGCTATCTTTATGAGCAACTCCGGCGGTGCATTTGACAACGCTAAAAAGTACATTGAAAGTGGCGCTTTGGAAGGACACGGCAAAGGCTCCGCAGCACACAAAGCAGCAGTTACCGGCGACACCGTTGGCGACACACGTAAGGACGTTGTAGGCGTTGCGCTCAACATCTTCATCAAGATGATGAGCACCGTTTCAACAACATTGTTCGTACTTCTTGCTACGCTTAACAGCTTGATGCCTTGGATGAAGTAATAACAAAAAAATCAAAAGCCTTGGAAAATTTTCCAAGGCTTTTTTTATGGCAAGGTAAATTATACTTTCAAGTGTACCACTTAAAAAATAATACGATTATCCGTTAGATATATTTAACTTAAAACTACAAAAGTGTTGAACTTAGTTTGACAATTCACTGCAAAATGCAATGTTGTTTTTTGTTTGTTTGGCATTATGCAAGTAAATAATTGACAAAAATTGTGAAAGATACTACCATAGTATTATCAGATTGCGGGGGTATTTTGATGGACTACCAAGGAACAATTTCACGGGGGATACGTGCCCCGATAATAAAACAAGGCGACGACCTTGTGCAAATAACGGCGGATGCCGTTTGCGGTGCTTCACAAGAACACGGCTTTGCGCTGAACGACCGTGACGTTGTTGCTGTAACTGAAGCCGTTGTGGCACGTGCACAGGGCAACTACGCTTCTGTCAGCCAAATAGCCGAAGACGTAGCTAACAAATTTGGAGAGGAAACCGTAGGACTTGTGTTGCCAATCTTTTCCCGCAACCGCTTTTCACTGGTGTTAAAAGGCATTGCAATGGGTGCAAAAAAACTTGTTATACAACTTTCGTACCCAAGCGACGAAGTGGGCAACAGCCTTGTCTCACAACAACAAATCATGCAAAAAGGCGTAAACCCGTACAGCGACGTCTTTACTGCGGAAGAGTTTTACAAAACTTTCGGTGAAGTAAAACACACCTTTACCGGCGTAGACTACATTGACTACTACAAAAAAACGGCAAACAACTGCCAAATAATTCTTGCCAATAACCCATGCGAAATTCTAAAGCACACAAAATACGTAATAAATGCGGATATTCACACACGCAAACAAACCAAAGCACTACTGCTTAACGGCGGTGCAAAAAAAGTGGTAAGTCTGGACGAACTGCTTACACAAAGCGTTAACGGTAGCGGTTTTAACGAACAATACGGCCTGTTGGGTAGCAACTTGGCAACGGAAAACAGCATAAAACTTTTCCCTCGCAATGCGCAAAAATTTGTGGACGACCTGCACGAAGAACTACTTAAGCGCACCGGCAAAAACATTGAGTGTATGGTGTACGGCGACGGCGCCTTCAAAGACCCCGTTGGCGGTATTTGGGAACTTGCCGACCCGGTTTGCTCACCTGCCTTTACCAAAGGACTGCTTGGCAAACCTAACGAAATAAAGCTGAAATACGTTGCAGATAACGACCTTAAAAATTTAAGCGGTGAAGAACTTGTTTCCGCCATGAAAAAGGCCATTGCGGAAAAGGAAAGCGACCTTGTAGGCAGTATGAAAAGCCAAGGCACCACCCCACGCCAACTTACCGACCTGCTTGCCAGCCTTGCCGACCTTACCAGTGGCAGTGGCGACAAAGGCACTCCAATAATTCTCATTCAAAACTACTTCAAAAACTATTCTATGTAACAAAATGCAATTTTTCACAGCGTTGCACTTGATAGTTTAATTTACCGGTTAGAACCAAAAAGCGACTTCAAACGAAGTCGCTTTTTTTATTTTTTGCTTTTACACTATTTTTTGTAGTTCCACACCACCGGACGGTTTGAACTGTTCCAACTGCTGCTCCAACCGCTTGGCTGACTTTCCGCTTCACAGTAAATTGTAAGCTTACTGCAACCGTAGAACGCAACCTCACCTATTGACGTTACGCTGTCCGGTATAGTAATACTTGTAAGGCTACTACAACCACGGAACGCCCCACCACCTATTGACGTTACACTATCGGGAATTTCAACGTTTGTAAGGCTACTGCAATTGTAGAACGCACTTGAACCAATTGACGTTACGCTGTTGCCTATTGTTACCCTTGTAAGGGTACTGCAACCGGAGAACGCCCCACCACCTATTGACGTTACACTGTCAGGAATTGTAATACTTGTAAGGCTACTGCAACCGGAGAACGCATAATCACCTATTGACGTTACGCTATCAGGTATTGTAATGCTTGTAAGGCTACTGCAATGGTAGAACGCATATTTGTATATTTCATAACTTTGTCCATTGTAGTTGGCAGGCAGTGTCAATTCTGTATCTGTGCCAACGTAGCCAAGTAGGTAATTTGTGTTATTGTAAGTGTAGAACAAATATCCGTCCTTGTTGACTATACTACTTGGACCACTTGTTTTTACTTCCAAAGCATAGTAACCCACTTCACCGTTTGAAGAATCGCCTTTGGTAATGTTAAGTTTGCTATGATTGATTACTTCTACAAGTTTGGAACAACCGTAGAACGCCAGTTCACCTATTGACGTTACACTGTCAGGTATTACAATGCTTGTAAGGCTTCTGCATTCGTAGAACGCCCCATCACCTATTGACGTTACGCTGTCAGGTATTACAATGCTTGTAAGGCTCCTGCAATCGGAGAACGCATAGTTACCTATTGACGTTACGCTATCTGGTATATCAATGCTTGTAAGGCTACTGCAATCGGAGAACGCATAGTTACCTATTGACGTTACGCTGTTGCCTATTGTTACGCTTGTAAGGCTACTGCAATAGGAGAACGCCATATAACCTATTGACGTTACACTGTCCGGCATTACAATGCTTGTAAGGTTACTGCAACCACTGAACGCTTCGTCACCTATTGACGTTACGCTGTTGCCTATTGTTACACTTGTAAGGTTACTGCAATGGGAGAACGCAACATAACCTATTGACGTTATGCTATCTGGTATATCAATGCTTGTAAGGCTACTGCAACCGGAGAACGCACATTCACCTATTGACGTTACGCTATCAGGTATTGTAATACTTGTAAGGCTTTCGCAATAGTAGAACGCCTTATAACCTATTGACGTTACGTAATTTGGTATAATGCTATTCTTACAACCCAAAACTAATGTATTTGTTGCAGTTTCTATCAAGCAGTTATCTTTGCTGTGATATGTTGTATTACCACTATTCACAGTTATACTTGTAAGGCTACTGCAATCGGAGAACGCACAAGATAAAATTATTTTACAGTTATCATTGATTGAACAACTAGTAATTGATGTTGACTTGGCTTTGACCAATACCATATACGGATTATTGCTATTACCCAGATATAATGCGTTGTCATATTCGTTATGTTGTAGGCTACTGCAACCGGAAAACGCAAAATCACCTATTGACGTGACGCTGTCCGGTATTGTAATACTTGTAAGGCTACTGCATTCGCAGAACGCATAATTACCTATTGACGTTACGCTACCTGGTATTGTGATACTTGTAAGGCTACTGCAATAGAGGAACGCATCATGACCTATTGACGTTACGCTGTTGCCTATTGTTACGCTTGTAAGGCTACTGCAATAGAAGAACGCATCAGATAAAATTATTTTACACTCATCATTGATGGAACAACCAGTAATTGATGTTGACTTGGCTTTAACCAATACTGCATACAAATTGTTGCTGTTACCAAGATATAATGCGTTGTCATATTCGTTGTATTTTAAGCTACTGCAACCGTAGAACGCATTAAAACCTATTGACGTTACGCTATCAGGTATCTCAATGCTTGTAAGGCTACTGCAATTGTAGAACGCATATTCACCTATTGACGTTACGCTATTTGGGATTGTAATACTTGTAAGGCTACTGCAATACTCGAACGCACCTTCACCTATTGACGTTACGCTGTTGCCTATTGTTACACTGGTAAGGCTCCTGCAATAGAAGAACGCATAATCACTTATTCTAATTGCAGTGGTAATGTTGGCTTCAGTTACCAATTTGTCGTTAATGTACAAATTGTGTGTATAGTACAATGGGTTGGCATATTCATTACCAAACTTTATTTGTGCCCAACTGTTGATGTCGCCTGTGTAGTTTACTTTGGTAAGCTTACTGCAACCGTAGAACGCATGTTCACCTATTGACGTTACGCTATCTGGTATTGTAATGCTTGTAAGGCTACTGCAATAGTAGAACGCAGAATAACCTATTGACGTTACGCTATCAGGTATAACGATGTTGGTGGCGGTTTTATCCTTAACTCCGGTGATTGTACAAGATGTTTTTGTTAATGCATACTCAAACGGTTCAAGCAATTTTACATCAACAGATATTGGCTCTTTTTCTTTGCAACGTGTACAAACACCGTTAACGTAGTTGTGCCCCAAAGCATTTACATAGTTATCTTTGTAAGTGTCGCCACAACTACAAGTATAAGTTGTGTAGCCTTGCTCGGTGCAAGTCGGATTGGTTACACTTGATTGGTAAGAGTGCGTGTGTGCAGGCTCTCCGCAGGCGGTAAACAAAGCTACTGCCAAGCATAAAACAAATAACAAAACAATTACTGATTTTCTTTTCATTTTTTATCTCCTTTGCAATACATTGGTTAGTTTTTCGGTTCTTCTTCGGGTTTGGCTTGCTGTGCAGGCAGGTCGGTTTGCAGGTGAACATCAAGCTGGCCAAACGGAATAACTATGCCGTTTTCGTCAAACGCCTTTTTTATGTTTTCAATAAGGTAGTATTTTACATCCCAGTAGTCGGTAGTATTGCACCAAGCACGAACGGTAAAATTAAGAGAGCTGTCGCCCATATTGATAAGTTTAATAAACGGCGCAGGCGTTTTTAGAATTGTTTCGTTTTGCTCGCACACTTTGTTTATTACCGAACGGACGTAGTCTGAGTTGGTACCGTAAGATACGGGGATGGTTAAATCAACACGGCGCAAATCCTTTTTGGTGTAGTTGACGATGGTGTTGTTGGAAAGTGTTCCGTTGGGAATAAGCACTGTGGTGTTATCAAAGGTAACAATATGGGTGTAGAATAGACGGATATCTTCTACAATACCCTCGTAGTTGCCACTGCAAATGTAATCACCAATGCCAAACGGACGTGTAACAATAAGCAACACACCGCCGGCAAAGTTGGCAAGTGTACCTTGAACCGCCATAGAAATGCCAAGTGAAACCGCCGCAATAAAGCCGGAAATTGCCGCCGTATCTATACCTACGTAGCTGATAAGGCACACAGCAACCAACAGTTTTAGCCCTATACGTATGGCTGAATACGTAACTTTGGTAAGAGTAATATCTACCTGGTGCTTTTGCATACGTTTGTAAACGCCCTTAGCAACGGCGTTTATTATTTTGAACGTTACAATAAGCAATATTACGGAAATAAGCAGTTTTACCCCCGAAGTAGTTATCCATTGTGCAATATTTTTCCACAAATCCTGCCAAAACCCCGCTGTAAAAAACTTTGGAGTTTGTTCTGTTAATTCTTCTGCGAAAAGCAAATTACTAAACATTGTTTTACCCCCTTGTATAAAAACTGCGCATATATTAAATAAATTCTACTCTTGAAACGGTAAAGCAAACAACAAACACCGCTTCCAGATCTTTCTTTTTGCAAAATACTCTGTAAACACCGTCGGCAGGCAATTTGTCGCCAAGTTTGCTGTTAGTACCTTTTGCAACGTTGGCACCGGCTGCTTCCAAGCGTGCAACTTTTATGCCGTGATGCATTACGTCAAAATTTAGTTTGATGCCGTTAAGCTCCGGCTCAATACTGTAACCCATTTTGCCGATGTGTTGCCAAATATCTTCACCGTCAATTTTGAACTTGCTGTTTGAAGGCGTACTTAAACTTGCACCACTGCCGTTACCGCTACCGAAACTTGTAGTTACCGTGTGAGAAATTTCGTGCGGGGTGGTACTGCCCGTTTCGCAATTTACAAAATTGTATTGGTACGGACGAAACAGCGGAAAAGCAATACAGTCTGCCTTAAAAACCGCCTGACGGTCGGTTGTTTCCAAAACGTAGCTTTGGTTAAGTTTGCCACACCAATGAAAATAATATTCTTTAGTTTCTTCAGGGTTGTCCCTTATTTGTTGTAAATCGTATTCGCTGACCTGGTAATCGGAATATTGGTTGAACATATTGCTATTGTAAGAAGTTTTTGTGCCGTTTTCTTCAGCATGTGCAGAGCGAATGCCCCTTGCAATAACAACAATACCGGCAACAATGCAACCTACGCCAAGCACCAAAATAAGGTACGGCAAAAATTCCGTTCCGCTGTTGCCAACGTTTTCCGGATTGCCCACCTCGTAACTTACCGTCATTGTGTCGCCTGCTTTATCCCAAGATGCGCACCCTACGGTGCCGGTGTAAGTTGTGCCGTCTACTGTGTAAGTTACCGTTGCCGTGTAAACGTAGCTTTCGTTACTTATGTCGTACTCACGATTGATATTTGTAATGATTGCGGTAGTTTCAGCTGTTTCAACAGGATTTATTACCGCAATAACGCCGAAAACGGTAAACACTGCGCCTACAATAAACAGCCCTATAAAAAACCAAATGCGTGATAATTTTGACATTGTGTGTAAAAAATTCATCTTAAACTCCTCTGTGCCGTTAAATTATTTTTACTATATTTATTATAACTACAATAACCGGTTTTGTCAAATTACAAAAAGGGGGCTAAAAGCCACCCTCTTGCACTATTAAAACAGTTATTACGTTTTGTTTTTTGCACTTAAAAATTTTGATGCCTATACCGTTAAGTGCCAATACGTTACATATGTTTTATTGCCAACATTCATCGTGAAGACGATTTGCCAAAAACATAATTATGTCGGCATTTGTCGGCGGATAATTCTTTTCCACCACATTGCAGTTGAAAATACGGTTAAGACTAAACAAACCGCCCCTGTCGTAGCTATCCTGAATAGCAGTACGTATGTTGCGTTCAACGCACATAGCACTGGTGTTGAAGTCTTGCGCAACAACAGGATACAATTCGTTGGTTAACCTGCGTGTAAGTTCTGCAGGACTTTTGCAATAAATTTCCACCGCCTTACACAAATATGCCGAACCGGTAAGTTTGTTGCGGAAACCCGTTTGCACAAGCAACATTTGTATTGCCTGCTCAAGTGTGGAATATTTATTGTTATGTTGTTCGCCCAAAACTGTTTTACCTCCGCCTGTTTGCTGTATGTGCCCATTATACCACACAATTATGTATTTGTAAATACTTTTGTACAAAAATAATTTGATTTTTTAACGTGATTTTTCGCACTTTTGAACGCAACTATATATTTTTGAATGCTTTTTGTTATTTTTTACTTTTCTTGGCGTACATCAGCAGTTGAATGCAAAAACAAAAAGTGCGAACATTTAATCGCACTTTCAAACTGTTTTTAATAAAAATTACAAGCCAACTAACAGATTTGTTTCAAACTTTGGCGTTGTTTTACTTGTTGAGAAAGTCAACGTAAGCACACGCCTGAAAACTTGCAACAGCTCCGTCGCTTACCGCCGTTGCACATTGACGCACAGTTTTTGTACGGCAGTCACCTGCGGTAAAAACACCTTCTGCAGAGGTTTTGCAACTTTCATCGGCAACAATAAAGCCACGTTTGTCCAACTCAACAATGTCGGCAAACTGCTCATTGTGTGGTACTTGACCAATGGCAACAAACACGCCGTCAACATCCATATACGTTATTGCGCCGTATTCGTCCTTGTACTGCAAGCCAATAAGTTTATCGTCCCCTACAAAGTCTGTTGTGGTGGAGTTTTTTATCCACTCTATTTTGCCGTTTGCAAGCAGTCTGTCAATAAGTTCTTTATCGCTGAAAAATTTGTCAAACATTGTAATAATGTAGACTTTTTGACAAATATTTGCCAGATAAAGCGCATATTGCACCGCAGTATTGCCGTCGCCGATAACCGCAACGGATTTATCACTAAAAAATGCACCGTCGCAAACTGCACAATAACAGACGCCGTTACCCTCAAGTTTTTGCTCGTTGGCAAAGCCCATTTTGCGATGCGACACCCCCGTTGCCAACACCACCGCTTTTGCAGTATATTGACCGTAATCGGTAGTCACTTCAAAACCGTCCGCTGTTTTTTGCAGGGTGGCATCACCCATATCAAACTCTACTCCGTGTTGTTGACATTGTTCAAACATTTTGTCGGCAAGTTCGCTACCGCTTATCTCCATAACAGAAGGGTAGTTTTCCACCCGTGGCGAATTGGCAATTTGTCCGCCAAATGCGTTTTTCTCCAAAACAAGCACGCTTTTGCCGGCACGTGCCGAGTTAAGTGCGCAAGAAAGTCCTGCCGGGCCTGCCCCTATTACAATAATATCGTACATAAATTCTTCCTTTTTTAGTTGCCAATACCTCAAGCAAAAGCCTGAGGTACCAGCAAAAATAATTTTTTATTTGTTTTCTTCAATATATTTACGAATGTTTGATGCATTTTCAATAATTGTATAGCCGTCGCCGTTTGCTACAACCAGCGAAGGGGTAAGTTTTATACCGAGTTTTGCCGAAAGTTCTGCGTTTTCGTGCGCATCTACGGCATCATACTGTACATTTTGCTTATCAAGCATAAACTCAGCCATTTTGCAATTAGAGCAATTTTTTTGCACAAACAACATCGGATGTGTTAAAGTAAATGTTTGGTGGGTCTGCTCTTCGCAATGGCAAACTCCCTGATGTTTCAGTTTACTGTTTTCCACATCGTAGGTTTTTCTGTCGGTAAACTCCTGTGCTTTGCCATCATTCCAGTTCTGAACCGGACGGTAGTAGCCGGTAATACGGCTGTAAACCTCCGTCTTTTGGTGACAATGCGGGCACTCGTAGTGTTCACCTGCAATGTAGCCGTGGTCCCTGCAAACGGAATACGTCGGGCTCATTGTGTAATAAGGCAATTTGTAGTTTTCCGCAATGGTGCGAACAAGCTTCATTGCCGATTGCCAGTTTGGCAAACGTTCACCCAAAAAGCTATGGAAAACCGTTCCACTTGTGTAAAGCGTTTGCAATTCGTCCTGAACATCCAACGCATCAAACACATCGGAAGTGTAACTTACCGGCAGGTGTGAGCTGTTTGTGTAGTAAGGCGTGCCATCGCTTGCAGTAATAATATCAGGATACAACTCTTTGTCGTGTTTGGCAAGTCGGTAAGAAGTACTTTCCGCAGGGGTTGCCTCCAAATTGTACAAATCACCGTATTTTTCCTGATAGTCACTCAGCCGTTCACGCATGTGGTTAAGAACGTTTTTCGCAAACTCCTGAGCGTCCTTTTCCGTAAGGCTTTTGCGTATCCACTTGGCGTTAAGGCAAGCTTCATTCATACCAACCAGCCCAATTGTGGAAAAGTGATTATTAAACGTACCGAGATAGTGCTTTGTGTACGGATACAAACCGTTTTCCAAAAACTTATCTATGGTATTGCGCTTTATTTTAAGCGAACGTGCCGAAACATCCATCATTTTGTCCAGACGTGCGTAAAAATCCTGTTCGTCCTTGGCAAG
>JAZLJV010000149.1:0-3818 GCA_045618025.1 Clostridia bacterium | reverse complement strand
TCAACTACGTACCATTTTCTTTCAACGGCTTCAGGTTTAGCCATAAATGTTTTCATAATTGTTTTTCTCCATAAAATTTAAGTTTGTTTGCTGTTCACGGTAAGCAATTACCGCCAGTGGAAGTGCGGTTTTAGCGTTGCAGAGCTTAAAATACAACGCCTAATTACTTCAGCCTTACTATTATATCTATTCTTTGCTCCGTTGTCAACTGTTTACGAAACAGTTTTGCAGTAAAATGCGTAAAAAACAGCCTTTTTTACTTATTGTGAACATTCTGCTGATGTTGCAACTTGTCAACGGGATTGTTTTTTGTGTATTCCTGTACTATTTCAAATGCTCGGTCACGTTTTTCTTCACTTATTTCAATACGGTGTGACTCTATCAAATGTTGTAAATCGCATAAATTGCAAACCTCGTTTTCAAAACCTTGCGGTGCATTGTTTTGAACGTAAACGACAATGCTGTAAATACAGTTTTTATAGTCATTTCCCAACACTTTTTGTAAAGCGTAAACGTGTCCTTGATTTTGCGAAATAGGTGAACGGTGGTTTCTAGTTGTGCCGTCGTCGCGTACTTGCGACCAGTCATCGGTGTCGTTAGATGTAATTATAACGCCTTGGTGATTCTTAACTTCTATTACAAAAACACCGAAAAGCGAAAACAGTAAAACGTCAATTTCCGTCGTTCTTCCATCATTTTGATTCAATAAAATAGTTTCGCATAGCAATTTGTCGTTGTAACGTTTACAAAAGTAATCAACTGCTTCTGCAACTTTCAATTCACCTTCGTAGCCTGCATATTCACCTTCATCGCTAAAAGATAAACGTTCTTTGGGAAATATGCTGTTTTGTGTTTCTTCTGTGGAAATTGCCCACAATACAAAAAAAATAAAAGCTACAAATAATGCTATTAATACTACAATTTCCATTTTTCACCTAATAAAAAACTTTTTCCAGCGTTAAACCGCAGGAAGGCATTGTTTTTACGTTGGTGCGTGTGCCGTCAAGCATTGCGGAAACGTCGGCAAGCGTTTTTTTGCCACTGCCAACAGCCACAAGCAAGCCCACCATTATGCGTACCTGATTATACAAAAATGCGTTGCCGTTAATCCAGAACTCCAACGTGTCACCGTTTTGCAAGATATCTATGCTGTTAACGGTGCGCACGGTACCTTTTAGGTTACTGCCACTTTTTTGAAAGGCTTTGAAATCGTGCGTGCCCACCATCAAAGTGCTTGCATTGCGCATAGCTTGTACATCAAGCGGTTTGTAAAACTGCGCATACGTAGTACGAAAAAGCGGTCTTCGCACGGCGGAAACATAAATGCGGTAGCAATATGTTTTGCTGACGGCTGAAAACCGTGCATCAAAACTGTCGTCCACTTTTTCCGCATTTGTAACGGCAATTTCCGCAGGTAACAAAAGGTTTACGCCAAGACAAAGATTGAAGCAATTGACCTCTTTGGCGGTATCAAAATGCACCGTTTGGCAACGTGCATGCACCCCTACGTCCGTTCTCCCGGCGGAGTATATCCGCACGCTTTCACCAAGGTAGTTTTTTAGTGCGGTTTCCAAAAAATCCTGCACCGTATTGCCGTTTTTTTGACTTTGGTAACCACAAAACGGCGTGCCGTCGTATTCTATTGTAAGTTTTATTCTTGTCATAGTCTGTTAAGCAATCTTTCCGAAATACAGCCAGTTAAAATCAGATAAAAACGCCGGCTGAGCACGCACCACAAAAATAAGCGTAAATACTGCCACTGTAAGCAAACTGCCAAGCAAATCACGCCACGTAAGGCGAATTATCTGCATGGAAGTGCGATGTGTTGCGCCCTCGTAACAACGGCTGTTCATAGCAAAGGCAAGTTCCTCCGCACGGCGGAAACCGCCAACGAGAAGCGGTACCAAAATTGGCACAAACGCCTTGGCACGTTGAAGCAAATTGCCGGTATCAAATGAGGCACCACGTGCTTTTTGCGCACGTATAATTCTGTCGGTTTCGTCAATCAAACTCGGTATAAACGACAACGTAAGGCTCATGATAAGTGCAAGTTCGTGCACGGGAAATTTAATAACTTTTAGCGGTTTGAGAAGATTTTCTATTGCATGGGTAAGTGCCACCGGCGTAGTTGTAAGGGTAAGCACATTGGCGCCCGTCACCAAAAACGTCAGGCGCAAAAACATCATGCCGGCGGTGATAAGTCCTTGGTCGTATATTTCAAAAATCCACCAGCTTACAAGCAGTTTTCCCGTTTTGGTAAAAAACACGTTTAGCACAGCGGTAAACAACAGCAAAAACAAAATGCCACGCAAAGATTTTACAATGCTTTTAAGCGGTACATGCGAAAGCATAACCGTGCCAAGCAAAAACAGCGCAATTAAACCAAAGCCCACAAAACTCGGTACAAAAAATATACCCACCATAAACAAAAGCGTAAGCAAAAGTTTTATGCCGGCATCCATTTTGTGTACAAAAGAATTGCCCGGATAGTACTGCCCGAAGGTAACGTCTTTTAACATTTGCGTTTACCTCCGTTTTGTAATACAAAGTCCACTGCACCGTCAACTGTAACAACATTATCAGGACAAACGTAGCCGTCCCTTTCAAGACGGTTCAAAAACTGCGCCACACGTGGCACTTCCAAGTTCATTTGCGTTATTTCCTCTTCGTGACGGAAAAGTTGACGAGGAGAAGCATCAAATGCAACCTCGCCGTTTTTGAAAACTATCACACGGTCGGCATTTTCCAGCACTTCGTCCATATCGTGCGAAACCATAAGCACGGTTACTCCGTTTTGCTTGTTAAGCGTGTGTACAAGGTCAAGTATTTCCTGCTTGCCACGTGGGTCTAAACCGGCTGTCGGTTCGTCAAGCACCAACACCTTTGGTGACATTGCCAAAACTCCGGCAAGAGCAACACGGCGTTTTTCGCCACCGGAAAGGTCAAACGGGGATTTGTTTTTTACCGTTTCATAGTCCAGCCCAACCGTTTCAATGGCTTTTTGTGCAAGTTGCTTGGCTTCTTCATCCGATTTTCCGAAGTTTTTAGGTCCAAAACAAACATCTTCCAAAACAGTATCGGCAAAAAGTTGATATTCCGGATATTGAAATACCATACCAACCTGTTCACGCAGTTTTTTGAGGTCAACTTTTTTGTCGGCAAGGTCAATTCCGCAAACGGCAAGTTCCCCCTCTTGCAGACGAACAAGTGCGTTAAGATGTTGCAAAAAGGTGCTTTTTCCGCTACCCGTATGGCCAACAATGGCAACAAATTCGCCATCGTCAATTTTTAGAGAAACGTTACAGAGAGCAACCTTTTGGAAGGACGTACCCTTGTTGTAGGTAAAAGTCAGGCCTTTGCAAGTAATTGACATACCTTACCTCCCAGTTCCGTTGCATCGTCTCCGCAGGCGGAAACATCTATGCCGTTTTGTTGCAGTTTTTGCGCAAGTTCCAAAGCACGTGGTACACGCAGTCCCACGTCTTGCAAAAGTTGACTTTGCGCAAATATTTCATTTGGAGTGCCCTTTGCCACCACTTGGCCTTTGTTCATTACAAAAACAGTATCGGCAAAAAGCACTTCCTCCATAAAGTGCGTAATAAGCACTACCGTTATGCCTTGTTTGTTAAGGTCGTGCGCAACCGCCAAAACCTCCCTTCTGCCTACCGGGTCAAGCATTGCGGTAGATTCGTCAAACACAATTATTTTAGGGCAAATGGCAAGTGCACCTGCAATGGCAATACGTTGTTTTTGTCCGCCGGAAAGACGGTGCGGAGAACTTTTTGCAAACTCACTCATATTTACCTGTTGCAGTGCCT
>JAZLJV010000148.1:0-21162 GCA_045618025.1 Clostridia bacterium | reverse complement strand
AACGAACGTTATAGCGAGAGCTTGCAAAAACTTACCAAAATATTGGCTTCCAACACCATAAGTCCCGATCAAATGCGTACAACAGCTACGCCAACCGGTACAACTATGGGCGCAGGCAACGGCACTTGCACGGGTTCTTCTTGCACGGACTGTTTGTTGGCAAACGCTTGTTGTAACTGTATGAGCTGTATGGGTGGTTGCCACTGATGAACAAAACCAAGCTTGTGGCAATGTGCGGTTTATGCTCGGCAGTAGCCGTTGGCAGTTTGGTGCTGTCTTGCTATGTAAGCCAGGCAGTAGTGGCATTTGCGGTGGTTGCCGGCATAGCGGTGGCTATTCCCACAATGGCCGATTCACGTTACTTGGGCTACTCTCTTTTAACGTGGGTTGCATCTTCCGTCTTGGGCTTGCTTTTATCGGTAAGCAAACTGCATTTTGTGGTACCTGTTGTGTTTTTTGCAATGCCTTTTAGCATTTGGAAGTGCTTTTGCGAAAGCTCGCCAAAAAACACCGACACAAATATTGCACTTGACGACCCGTTTGAAAAGGACAAGCAAATTGCCGTTACGGCACCCGTTACAATGCGAATAAAAACGCTGTGGAAATACGTTGTATACTACCTGCTTTTGCAAATTGCGCTTGGACTTACGGCACTTGCAATGTACTTGTTTTTACCTGCAGTGTTGCAAACATTGCTACAAAAAGGCAGTATCTGGTGGTTGTTGGCAGTTTGTGAATTGGCTGTCTTTCCGTTTGATATGCTTATGAGCGGTGCGCTTAAAGTTGTTGGCAAAGGTATAAAAAAATATTTCAAACAGTAAAACAACGGCAACCGGTTTTATTATCTCGGTTGCCTTTTTTATGCATTATTTTTGTTCACAACGGCTAAAGCGGTTGCAATTTTTTTATAAAACAAGTATAATTTAGATAAGTTTATTTGACTAAACCGTTTGCGGAAATTTGTTGTTTGAGGAGATTTGCAAATGAGAAAATTTGATACCAAAGTTCAGCACTTGAAGTACAAAGTACTTCGTGAAGTGGCAAAAAAAGCGTGGACGGACGATTTGCTTGGCAGTTTGTACGATATTCCACGCATTATCGTTCCAACCGATACGCCAACTGCTCGTTGTTGCGTTTACAAAGAACGTGCCATTGTGGAAGAACGTGTAAAACTTGCGCTTGGCGGTGACAGTAACAATCCCAATGTTATTGAAGTAATAGAAATTGCCTGCGACAGTTGTCCTTCCGCCGGCTACGAGGTAACCGATTCGTGTCGTGGTTGTCTGGCACACCGTTGTGAAGACGTTTGCAAGGTTGGTGCAATAACCTTTGACCAACATCACGTTGCCCACATAGATAAAACCAAGTGCGTAAATTGCGGTATGTGTGCAAAAGTCTGCCCGTTTTTGGCTATTGTAAACCATACACGTCCTTGCATGAACGCTTGCAAGGTAAAGGCAATATCTATGAAGGAAAACGGCGCCGCCAAGATAGATAACGACAAATGCATAAACTGCGGTGCCTGCGTTTACCACTGCCCGTTTGGTGCAATAAGTGATAAATCGTACATTCTTGACGTTATTGAATATATCAAAAACAAAGAGCAACAAAACTACAACGTTTACGCAATAATTGCACCGGCATTTGCCAGTCAGTTTTCCTATGCAAGACCTTTGCAGGTAGTAAGCGGACTTAAGCAACTTGGTTTTACCACCGTTATGGAGGCGGCTTTAGGTGCTGATATTGTTGCCACTGCTGAGACGGAAGAATTGTTGGAAAAAGGCTTTTTAACCAGTTCTTGCTGTCCGGCGTTTGTGCGCTACGTAAAAAATACCTTTGCAGATCTGGCACCGTTTGTATCCTCAAACTTGTCACCAATGGCAACGTTGGCAAAACTTCTTAAACAAAGGGACCCAACGGCAAAAATTGTGTTTGTCGGGCCTTGCACCGCAAAAAAAGCGGAAATGAAACTTGATGATGTAAAGGACTACGTTGATACGGTAATTACCTTTGAAGAATTGCAGGCGTTGTTTGACAGCAAAAACATAAACATTGCAACGCTTGCCGACGGTGAACTGGATAATGCCTCCTACTTCGGTCGCATTTTTGGCCGTTCGGGAGGACTCTCCGAAAGTGTATTGCAAGTGCTTAAGGAAACGGGCAAACAAGACGTCAGCCTTAAGGCGATGGTTTGCAACGGCATAGAAGAATGCAAAATTGCCCTATTCAAAAAGAGCAAAAACCTTTTGGATGTTAACTTTATTGAAGGCATGGCATGCAACGGCGGTTGCGTAGGTGGTGCGGGTTGTTTGACTCACAGCGACAAAAATGCCGGCATGGTGAACAATTTCGGACATACTGCCGATGGGCTGACCATTGCGGATTCGGTACAAAACATAAAAAACAAGTAGTGCAAAAAAATCTAAAAAACAGTAGTCGTTTTGCTTTTTGCATCGTATAAATGTGCAGAAACAAAATAACTTTAACGGAGAAAAACAATGAAAATACTAACCAACACAGCAATAAGCGATGACGAATTGGAAAACGTTGTAGGTGGCATTGGCGGAAATGACGATGTTGTTGCCGGAGTAATTCGTCAGGCAAGAGACAAGTGGATGAGCGAACTTTGGCAGATTGAAGGTACTTTGAGCGACGAAGAAGTAGCTCGTCAGATTGATGTTATTCTTAATATAGAAAAATCTTTGAACGAAGGCGACTACGCTACGGCTATGCAATTGGGCTTTGGTTTGCCGTGGCTTGTTACGGAACTCGGTTCACTTATTGAAACATTGCATTCCTATCAGAATATGTAAAATCTTTTTGTGTTTTTGTAATTTGCCGTTTTTGGGGCGAGTTGCTTAGAGACAAAGTGGCGGACAGATTTGTTGGTTGAGCTGTCATCGTTACTTAGTGCATATAAAAGACAAACAAGGTAAAAAACAACAAAAGAGCGAGAGTGAAAGACTCTCGCTTTTTTTGTACTGTTGGTGAATGATGTTTTTAATTGCAACATTTAAAGAATAAAACGGTAGTTCATCAGATTTATTTAATCTGCAAGTACACTGTTGCACTCAGTTTAACAATTCACCCTTTTGTTTTTCTTCAGTAAAAAATTGCAAAGCACATTGCAAGCGCAAAAATACAAACATAATTACTTTTTTGCCGTTTTGTTCGGTAAACCCAAAAATAGAGCTTTGTTTAGCTGATTTTTTATGGCAAAAGTCAACCGACAAAATTTATTTGTATTTTGCACGTTAAAGTAGTCTGTATACCAATACAGAGAAGGTTGTTTACCGTCTTGGACATCAAGACAAAATGTCGTTTGTGATATTGTTGTTGAAGTGTTTATTACCAAAACAGCATTTTTCGGCGACAACGAGAGTATTTTATCGTATGAATGTAGTGTGGACGTTTTGTGTTGTAATTTCCGTTATTTGTATGTTGTTTGTCATGCCTGAAAACGTGCTTGCCGTTTGTACAAACAGTTGCGCTGAGGCAATTACAACGTGTATCTCGCTTTTAAGCGTGTATGCTTTTTGGTTGGGTGTTTTGAAAATTTGTGAAAAATGCGGTGTGGATAAATGGACGGCAAAACGACTTGCAAAACCGTTAAAACGGTTGTACGGTACGCTTGATGACAAAACCGGCAGTCTTATTGCTCTGAATAATGCAACAAATATTTTGGGTGTTGGCAGTGTGGCGACTTCCGGCGGAATAAAGGCAATGCAATTGCTGAATCAGGGTGAAAAGCTCAGCCGTGCGGGTGCAATGCTTTTTGTGCTTAATGCTACCGGCTTGCAACTTGTACCTACAACAATTTTGGGTATGCGTGCGGTACTTGGCAGTCAAAATTGTGCAAGTATTGTTTTGCCTACGGTTTTGTCAACCTGTGCTACTACCGTTTTGGGTATTTTGCTGGTAAATATTGCATACGGCAGGGCAAAATGAACTACGTTGTGCCTTGTATTATTTTGTTTGTTTTGCTTTTGGGTTTATTCAAAAAAGTTAACGTTTACCAAACCTTTACCGATGGCGTAAAGGAGGCTTTGCCACTTGTCGCCGATATTTTTCCATATGTTGCAAGCGTGCTTGTTATGGTGGGGTTACTTCGTGCAAGTGGCGTGCCTGCGTACCTCCAAAAGGTGTTTTCACCGGTATTTATTGCATTGGGAGTGCCTACGGAACTAACCGAGCTTGTGCTGTTGCGTCCGTTTTCCGGCAGTGGCAGTCTTGCGCTTTTGCAAAACGTGTTGGAAAAATACGGAACGGACAGTTTTTTGGGACGATGTGCCTGTACCATTTGCGGAAGCGGAGAAACGGTGTTTTACGTTTCCGCTGTTTATTTTGCCGGAACAAACGTAAAAAAACTTGGCTGGGCAATGGTAATTGCGCTGTTTTGTTCGTTGACAGGGGTGGTACTTTCTTGTATTTTTTGCCGAATAATGTAGCAAAAAAACGTATACGTGTTGCGTTTTTCAACATTTTTACATAATTATTCACAAAACGACCTTTTGTTACAGATTGCGTCGGGTTTTCTTCGTTACAATTTGTCGGTACGGAGGAGTTATGAAAAACTTTCTTAAAAAATACCGACTTACATTTGCCTACTGCCTTACGGTGTTTATCTGTAAAAATTATTTTGGCGGAATGCTTGCGTTGGGTATGTTTTTTGGCGCATTTTTAACACTTAATCCGTTGTGTTGCGGTGTCGTTTGCATTGCCAATGCATTATTGTACGGTTGGGAAAATTGTTTAACCGGCGCTGTTGCCGTTGTGGTTGTGTTGGTGTTTTTTTACTTGCACAAACTCATTCACAAACGCATAACACGGTTGTTATATTTGCTGTACGTGTGCAGTGCCTGCGTATTTTATTGCGTTTACAACACGGCTGATTACTTTGTTTTGTTTGATAAACTGCTAGACTGTACTTTGGCGGTAGGACTTTCCTTTGTTATGACGGGTGTAGTCCGCATTGCCAAACGTGGGTTCGGCTACAAAGTATCCGTAGATGACAAGGTGGCTTTGGCAATCTGGGGAGTTATTGTCAGTTATTGTTTGTCGCAAACAACGGTTTTCGGCTGTGTTCTTGTGGAGGTTGTTGCTCCGGCGGTTGTACTGTTTGCCGTTTGTTCACTTGGTGGCAACACGGCGTTTTGCATTGCAACGGCAATTGGGGTGGGCAATTTGCTGTTTACCGGCAGTTTTGATTATATCGGTTTTTTGATGTTTGCAACCTGCTTTGCGGTGTTGTTTTCGCAACTCAACAAATATGTATCCGCTGTCAGTTTTTTGGTTTGTGATGTGCTTGCCAAGTGCATCTGGCTTGTGGATGCCGTAAGCGTAAAAGCATTTTTGCCTGTCACAATAGGTTGTATTGTGTTTGTGCTTGTTCCGGAAAAGGTGCTTGGCTACGTAAGCGCACGCGGTGGTACTTCCGCCGAACGGCTTACCGCAACAACCATTCTCAACAAACTGCGCACCAATACCGCCAAACGGTTGTTCAGGCTTTCGGAGGTGTTTCTGGAGATGAAAAGCACATTTCTCGGTATGGCAAACGAAGAAATTGTGGAAAAGGACGTCGGCAAAGCAATTGCCAATCAGGTTTGTGATGCGGTTTGTTACGATTGCAAACAACGTACCGATTGTTGGCGTACCAATTTGCAACGTACCGAACGCAGTTTTACCGAAGTTGCCACCTGCGCATTAAGCAAGGGCAAATGTACAATTATTGATGCACCGCAAAGTCTGGCGGTAAGTTGCACACGTCTCCCCGTGGTTTTGGCTGAGGCCAACACACTTGCGCTACGCCAAGCCGGCAAAAAAGCACGAGTGCAGTCGTCAAATCAAAGCAAAATGCTTATAGGTGAGGAAATGGGCGGTGTTTCAACAGTGCTTGCACGTCTTGCCGGTGAAATGAAGGGTAAAGTTATTTTTGATTGCCAGACGGAAAAAGATATAAGCGAATCGTTGGCTTTTCATAACGTAAAATGTGCCGATACCGTTATTATTGATGACGGCAATTACGTGCAAATAATATGTAATATTTCGCAGGATACCTATCAGGAGACTGCCGTTTCGCAAATTGTAAGCAAATGCGTAAAACAGGAAGTAGTTGTTGCACGTGTGGAAGAAACGCAGGCGGAAGGCTGGCTTAACGTATTTTTGCAAAAGAAACCGTTGTTTGACGTAACAATTGGCGTTCGCAGTGTTACCAAGCACGGCGGAAGTGTTTCGGGCGATACGCACAGCTTTGTAAAAACCGATAACGGCAAATGCATTGTTACCGTTTGTGACGGTATGGGCAGTGGCGACGTAGCGGAAAAAATGTCAACAACGGCAATTTCGCTGGTGGAGAACTTTTATCGTGCGGGGTTTGACAATGACGTTATCCTTTCCTGCGTAAACAAACTGTTGGCAAAAAGCGGTAACGAAGTTTTTTGCGCTGTGGATATCTGCGCTTTGGATATGAACAGCGGTCTGGCGGATTTTATAAAACTTGGCGCAACAAACGGTTTATTGCGTGTAAGCAACGTTGTTGAGGTTATTTCCGGTGCCAGCTTGCCATTGGGTGTTTTGGAAGAAATGAAGCCTTCCGTTACAAAAAAAGCACTTTCAAGCGGTGACGATGTGGTACTGCTTAGCGATGGCGTGGTAGATTGTTTTAGCGATATAAACCTTTTGGCAAGTGTCTTTGCGGAAGCACGGTTTACCAATCCGCAATCGGTGGCGGATTTTATTATGGAAAAGGCTCTTGCTACCTGTCGTGGCAAAAATGCAGACGATATGACGGTGGTTGTTGCACACTTGACTTAGACGATGCATATTGTATCGTGTAAGGTGAGCAAAGTGAAAGAATTTGTTTTGGATGATAGCGTAATAGTCGGCAAAAACGTAGTTATTGAACAATTTGCCGTAGTAAAGGGTAATACCATGTTGGGCGATAACGTAGTAGTGGGTAGTTTTAGCTATGTGGAAAACAGCGTGATTGGTGAAAATACCGTAGTAAAGGCCAGTCGCATTACCGATAGTACCGTTGGCGCAAATTGCATTGTCGGACCAAATGCACACGTAAGAGAGCAAAGCGTAGTTGGAGATAATTGCCGGATAGGTAACTTTGTGGAACTTAAAAAAAGTGTGCTTAAAAACGGTGTAAAAGCCAGCCATCTTGCCTACGTTGGTGATGCTCTTGTCGGCGAAAACACAAATATCGGTTGCGGTGTGGTGTTTGTTAACTATGACGGCATCAGTAAAAACAAAACAGTAGTGGGCAAAAACTGTTTTTTGGGGTGCAACGCCAATTTGGTTGCACCTCTTACCATTGGTGACAACGTTTTTGTTGCGTGCGGAACAACAGTTGATCACGATTTGCAAAGCAATGCATTTAGTATAGGGCGCTGTTACCAAACGGTAAAGGAGAACAGAGCAGATACATATCTAAAAAAACCGCAGTAGTTATTGGCTGTAATTTTTAATGGTTTTCGGGTGATTTTTTCAAAACGGCATAGGGCTGTTTTGCTCACTCAATTTCGTCGTGTTTTTTATTTGTTTGCAGTGTTGATAAAAACCGCAAAATATTTAACAAAAGTTTACTATTTTTTGTGGCAATTTTTGCAAAGTGTGGTATAATGTAGTTGCTTCAGGTGTTTTGAGGCGTGTTTAACACGCTTTTTAGGCATTTGTACAATGCAAAACCAATATTTGCACAAGGTAAACAATTATGAGCAAAAAATGGATTAAACCAAGACATATGTTTTTTAATACCGTGGCTCGGCCGGTGTTTTGGCTTGCGGGTAAACTAAAGTACGGTTTGGTGTTGCACAGTTTTAAGGAACAAGGTAAGCGCAATTACTGCATACTTACCAATCACCAGACACCAATGGACCAGATGTTTTGCAGTTTGCTGTTCAAAAGACCGGTATACTACATTGCAACGGAAGATTTGTTTTCCAACGGGCTTATTTCACGGTTGTTGGAGTGGAGTGTTGCGCCTATTCCCATTGACAAGACCAAAACGGATATCAGCACCATTCGCACGGCAATGCGTATAGCCAAAGAGGGCGGTAATGTTGCACTTGCTCCGGAAGGCAACCGCACTTACAGCGGACAAACCTGTGTTATGAAAAGTTCCGTTGCAAAGTTTGTAAAAGCGTTAAAACTTCCGCTGGCGTTTGTGTTGTTTGAGGGCGGTTACGGCGTTTGTCCACGTTGGAGCGACAAAACACGCAAGGGCAAAATGCATGTACGTGTTTCTAAAGTGTTGGAATACGAAGATTACGCACATCTTTCGGACGAAGAACTTTTTGATGTAATCAAAAAGGCGCTTTGGCTGGATGAAGCAGAGAGCGGACAAGTATTTGAAAGTCGCAAAAAAGCGGAATATCTTGAAAGGGCAATTTACACCTGTCCCGTTTGTAACGGTTTTGCCGTTTGGGAAAGTAACGGCAACAAAGCGCATTGCAAAAAGTGCGGTGCCACTGTGGAATACTGCGCAGATCTGCATCTTTCTTCGGAAAATGTGCCGTACGGGACAATGGCCGAGTGGATGCAGGCACAAAATAACTATTTGTATTCGCAAACGCTTGACAGTTTGACAGGCAAATTGCTGTTTACCGATAAAAATGTAACTGTGTCGGCGGTTATTCCCTACAAACACAAGAAAAAACTGTGCAAAAACGTAACTTTGCAACTGTACGGTAACTTTGTAAAGGTAGAAGCCGACGGTACGCAAACCGTGTGGATGTTTGAAGATATTGCCGGTGTTGCCGTTATGGGACGAAACAAACTTAATATTAACGTCGGTGAAGATTTGTACCAGTTTAAGGGTGACAAACATTTTAATGCGTTAAAATACATGCAAATATGGTATCAGTACAAAAATCTTAATGGGGGGGCACAAAATGGATTTATCGGGATTTAACGTATGGCGCTTTATTGCCATCACATCAATTTTGCTACTCAGTATGCTTGTAGCAAATATACTCAAGCGCAAAGTAAAGTTTTTAAAGAATTCACTTATACCAACGTCCGTTCTCGGCGGATTGCTTATTTTGGTTGTTACAACGGTTTATCAAGCAATAACCGGAGAGGTTATGTTTGATGCACTTTGCTTTACGGCTTTTAACTCTAAAACGTTTGAGGAGCATCCGGAAATTGTCTCAATGGCTTCTTCCCATGTTCTTTCCGGTTCCAATGTTTTAGAGGCCATAACGTATCACTGTTTGGCGCTCGGGTTTATTGCAACGTCTTTCGGTTCAAAGGGTGGCAAGGTAACCAAAGAGCGTGCCCGTGAAGTGTTTGATAGCGGTGTTACCACAGTTTCAACATATCTTGTGCAGGCGCTTTTGGGACTTGTTTTAACCTTCCTTATTTACAAGTTTGTCAAGTCCGATATGTTCCCTGCCGCAGGCGCACTGCTTTGCTTCGGTTTTGGCCAAGGCACCGGTCAGGCGTATAACTACGGCAACATTTACGAAAATATTGATCCTGCAACTACGCAATGTGGTTTTGCGTTTAGTGGCGGAAGCAACTTTGGCCTTGCGGTTGCTGCGCTCGGGTTCCTCAGCGCTTGTCTGGGCGGTGTAATTTACCTTAACATAATGAAGAAAAAAGGCCGTTTGGTGCTTGGCAACCAAAACACGTCAACCGCTACCGTTGGAGATTTTCAGGAAGAAAACGAAATACCTCTTTCCGAAAGTATGGATAAGTTTACCGTGCAAGTAGCCGTTGTGTTGCTTACTTACGGCTTTACGTATTTGCTTTTGTACGGTCTTAGCAAGCTTGTTCCGGGTATGACTTCAACAATTTTCGGTTTCAACTTTTTGTTTGGTGTGCTGGTTGCAACTGCGGTAAAAGCTATGATAAATCTGCTTACCAACAAAGGTATTGTGCACCGTCAGTATGTCAACAAATACCTTATGAATCGTCTCGGAGGGTTTTTCTTTGACCTGATGGTTGTTGCAGGCATTGCGGCAATAAATCTGTACGATTTGGCACAATACTGGTGGATTTTGCTACTTATGTGCGGTCTTGGTATGGTGGCAACGTTCGGTTACAACGTATTTGTGGCACGCAAGCTGTTCAAAGGTTACAGCGACGAGCAATTTTTGGTTATGTACGGCATGCTTACCGGCACGGCAAGTACCGGTGTAATATTGCTTCGTGAGGCTGATCCAAACTTCAGCACGCCGGCATCAAGCAACCTTGTTTACCAGCAATTTATTGCCATTGTTTTTGGTTTCCCTATGATGCTTCTTGCAACGTTTGCGCCAAAAAATCCACTGCTTACCATAGGCATTGTGGCACTTTACCTTATTGTTCTTGTGCTAATTTTGTTCCGCAATTTGCTGTTTAAGCGCAAGCAAAAACCAACCGAACACAACAGTTAAACGCAAAAGACGGCTTGACAATAAGCCGTCTTTTTACTATAATGTATGCAACCAAATACTTTTGTAAAAACAGTACAAAATAACAAAGAGGGGGGAACAAAATTGAAAAGACTTTTACGCATATTTGCAATTTGCCTTGTTTTGGTGTTGTCGTCGGCAACGTTTTGTGGGTGTTTTGACGGCGCCTTTTGGGACGATATACTTTCGGACGACTACTCCGAGCCTATTCGTCCAAGCAGTGCCGATGTATTGTATAACCGTTACAATGTAGAGGTAGAAAGCTACGGCTCCGGCACAGAAAACACTGTAGAAAAAGTTGCATCCGTTGCACTTACCGCCACTTACGAAATCACCTGCCAAATAGAGTATCAATATACCTACAGCGCTTTCAGTTGGGGTGGCACACGTACCGTAACGGAAAAATCTACGTCAAAATCGCAAGGCACGGGTTTTGTTATCAATCAGGATGGCTATATGGTAACCAATGCGCACGTGGTAAATCTTGATTCGGAAATAACCGATACCTACAGCAACGTAACAATTCTAAGCAGAACTATTACCGCAACGCATGCCGATGTTGACGAAAACACTTCTCTTCAAGTTGTTGCATACAATCCCGTGTTGGATTTGGCCCTGCTAAAAATAGATTGTCAAAGCACGTCCCAATTCAACTATTTGCCTTTTTTTGATTTTATTGATTACTACGATGTTTATCAAAATGCCAACAAACTGCACTATGGTGAGGGCGTAATTGCCGTGGGCAATGCCTACGGCTACGGTATTTCCGTAACTACGGGTGTAGTTTCAGCTCCGTCACGTCACTTTGCCATAAGCGGTGGAGACGGCGTAGAAAGGGTCATTCAGACCGATGCCGCCATCAATCCGGGCAACTCCGGCGGTCCGCTTTGCAACTACTTTGGCGCAGTGGTGGGCGTAAACTCCGCAAAAATTGTTGTGGAAGATGTAGAAAATATGGGCTTTGCCATACCAAGTTACGTAGTAATCGGCTTTTTGGATGCTATCCGTACCGGCACCTACGGCGTTTACACAATGTACGGTGCAAACAATTCTGCACTTAACGGCACACCAATAGATTTCTGCTACTACACCGTGGCTGAACGTGCCTACTCGGCAAACGGCAGTAACGTGGTAAAAGTTGGCAAATAGCATTGCACCGCTTGCCACCAAACCAACGTTTTAGCCGTTAACGCAATTTGCGCCAAAAACCGTACACGTTTGCATTGTTGCAGTAGTGTGTGGGCTACCGTGCTACTTGGCAAGGCGTTTGCCACGTTTTACGGCTAACCGGTATTGGCAATATACTTTTTTTGTAAAACATTTGCAAATTGCTTGACATTTTTTGTCGCTTTGGTATAATGTTACTAACGTAACAAAATCTTCGCAAATTTTGTTTGCGTCCCGTGCGCTTGTCGCACATCAACTTCGGATCGTCTGCTTTTGCGATGACGGCAGTCGGTCTCAGCGAAAAGGGTAAAAATCTTTTTTGTTTGGCTTTTTCATTCGCCCGGGCCCCTTGGGGTGATAATACAAGGGGCTATCCTAAAACTCGCTAAGGCCACACCGCACACACAACTGCATTCAATCATACATTGTCTTACCCTTCGGCGGTGGGTTACCGCTAACAATCAATTAACAGTCGGCGGACGTTAAAACGCAAAAGGAGAAAAAATATGAAAAAATTGAACAAGAAAAAAGGCTTTACCATTGTTGAATTGGTAATTGTTATTGCTGTTATCGCAATTTTGGCAGCAGTACTTATTCCTACATTCAGTGGTGTAATTGAAAAGGCTCAAATCAACTCTGCAATGCAAGCAGCTCGCAACGAGTATACTGAATATCTTGCTGGTCTCGATTATGCTGGTAGTGAAGAACTTATTACGAAGAATTTCTACATTATGTCCAAAACATATGCTTTCCAAGTAGATGCAAATGGTGAATTTGATGCTACGCCGATTAGTACTAGTGTAGAAACAAATAGCAAAGTTTTGGTTGATGGTGTAATGAAAGAAGGAACAATAGCAATTACAAATGGCGATGCTACTTTCACTGAAAAAAGTAGTTCCACTTCCGACTAAACTAAAAAACAAAGAACTCTCAAACCGAGAGTTCTTTTTTTGTGCGCCAAAGCCAAAAACAATTCTAAAACTGTCATTCCGAGCGTAGTCGAGGAATCCCTACCTTGTTAACAAGGAAGGGATACGCTCCGCTCGTTTCACTCGGTCGGTATGACATTGTTCATAAAGAAGTGATACACTCCACTCACTCCGTTCGGTCGGTATGACATTTTTACTAAACGTTCCACAATTTTGCATTATGCATTCACGCAAATTGCGTTGCAATTATGCCGGGCGTTTGCAAACTTCGTTTGCTCAGCGTGCATTCTGCATCAAAAAAGCACTCTTTGCGAGTGCTTTTTGCTTGTGTTTTTTATTTATTTTTTGGGTAAGCCAAAACGTACTGTTGCACACCAAGTGTGTTGTTTGTGGTGGAAGGGTCGCTGGCGTTGCTTTCCTTCCACATACTGTAAAAGCGTGTAGCAGGGAAGCAGTTGAAACCGTCAAGGTAGTGGTCTTGTGCATCGCTTGAGTCGGCAAAGATAATAACGTCGTCGTTGTCGGTTTCGCCACATTCGTCAAACCCGATAATAACCGTCCAGTGTCCGCCACCAATGCGCCAGTCAACAATAATAGGGTGACCTTCAGCAAGGTTAAACAGCACCCAATCTTTAAACTCTCCATATTGGAAGAATTTTTTGGTGCTTTGGTTTTCGTTACGTTCAACGTACCAATCAGGGTAGTTTCTGGTGAAGAAATCGTAAATTGGGTTTTGGTTTACACCGCCGTGTGTTGCGCCGGTATCGTCAATAATGGCTTGTTCCGTCCACTTGTTGGTAACGTCTTCACCGTAGTAGTTAAGTACCATAAGCGTGGAGCAAATTCCGCAACTGAAAGATGTTGTTTGTTGGTAAGTTTCAAAATGCGGAATAATTGTGCGGGTGTCGGTATTTTGCATGTTGTAGTAATCCAAAATTGGGTAGTAAATGGTGTCAGTATTATCTGAAGACCCCGTGTCCTCCCATCTTTGTTCAATGTATTCCGGGTTCAGGCCGTGTTTTTCCGGAAGTTGTTTGCTAAGCGGAAAGACATCACAGCCCACCAGCATAAACATCATAAAAGCAACAAGTACAATGCATAAAAGTTTTTTCATAGTAGTTTTCTCCTGATTTTTATTTTATATAACACATTTTACCACTTGTTAACGGTAAAGTCAACAGCAAAATAAAAAAACGACCGCAAATGCGGTGCATCTGAATATTTTTGAACACCCCCAAACAACCAAAAACCAGCCGTTAAATTTTTATTGCGGTTGCCCGTACATAAAAATAAATCCCTGTAAAAATCTCAACTAAACTCTTTAAATTGGCAGAAACAGCAAATTTAACCAAACCTACTTGTATTCTTACGATAACTGTGGTAACATATTGTCAAAGAGGGTCACTGCCTACACTCGCAAGCAACCTGAAATGGTACTTTTACTTAATCTAAAATGTTTCCTAAGCATTTGAATTTAGAAATATTTAAAGGAACGAAACCAAGCATATACGAACACATCATATACAAATGGTTTAAATTTTGGAAAATATAGGAGGTATGCAACTATGAACGACAACGCAACAAATTCTGGTAGGATGAAGATTGAATATTTGGACAAATATTCTGTGCACATAGAACTGGATAATAAAAGTATAGATTGGCTAATTGAAACATTACAAATGTTAAAAAATGAAGAAGGCGTGCATCATATGAATTTTGATTCCGATACGGGGCATGCAAACGGATTTATGACTAAAGATTCACTCAATTTAATTTTGAACAACAGGGACAAGTATGACTAAACCATGTTCAACTAGAATTTAATGGAGGTTTTGGATTTCATTATGGTAAAAATCATTTTAACAAAAAAGGAAATTGATTTATTAGAGATGTGCTATAAAACTATGAATATACCACTAAATTATAGTGTTGCAGGACAATGTGTAATGGTTAAAGAAAAAGAAAATCTATTGGTCATGTTTAATTGTGTCTTGGATGTATTCTTAAAAATAGGCTTGTTAGATAATGATGAACCAAATGAAATTGGATTTGAGTTAGAAAAATTAAATGAAAAAATCAACCATGAATATGTGATTATTAACAGTAAAAAATAATGTATAAGGTTGGGTTAAGTTATGATTAAAATATTGCTACCTTGGTTAATATTATGCGCTGCTTACATCTGTCTAATGATTATTCCTGGCGGTGGTTTAGCAGGAGCATCGCAACGTATACTGGAAAAATATAAAATTAAACAAGGTACTTTTTGGGCAAAATTTTATATATTCAAAAAAGTATCTCCACAGTTAAGTATAATAGCAAAAGAAATTTTTATATTTCTTATTGGTACGATAATTTGTACTGTCGCAGAAATTGTTTTATGGGTTTCTTTTGATTTAAAGAATGTAAGTGAAATTATTGCTCTGTGTAATGCCGGTTTGGTAGTTATTGTTGGGGCTTCTGTGAATGCATATCTTATTTGTGCAAAATAAACAAAACAACCGAACTCGTACAAAATAGAAACAAATAATAATCAGCTAAGAAAAGTCCCGAAAGCGAAAACAACCAAGACGGCTATTGTCGGTGCAAACCGATAGTGGCCGTCTTACGGAACAGAGAACACATCAAGTACCTTCATTGGTAACATCAACCCGTTACGCTATTCTTAAATAGGAGAAAAACTACATGCTAAATCATTGCACATATAGGAGGTAAATATATGAGAAAAATGAAAATTTTGGCTGTTATACCACTTTGGGGAGCCATTATTTTGTTGTTTTGGTTGTTTATTAAAGCGGTCAAGCAAGAAATCAATAGGAAAAAATTCAGGGCGTGTTTTGTTGCCACAGCGTTAATTGGTTTCTTATCAATTTTGGCGGTTGTTTTACTTTTAGGCTTTGTTAGTTCATTAAACGTTCTTACTGAATTTGTGCAGACATATGGGATGTTAGTCGCAATAATTGTCGGGGGCTATATTATGAATCTGTTTGCATTTGTAAAAATCAATAAACATTGGACAGACTTGGAAAATGTTGAATAAGTCTATCGGCTTGTTTGTGGAGATGTTTTCTTGCATGTGCTTGTCTTAATATAAGTTGCATTTAGAGGTTCTAACTTAATTAAGTTTGGTGCAAATACTTTTGCCTACAACGGACAAGGTTTAAGAATATCTAAAAACTCATAATACTTCATCAAGACGGCTATTATCCGTGAGATTTGTACGTGCGTGTTTGGCAAACTTATGGAATATTGGTGGTGGCATAGGCGCATCATTTATTACAGATAAATTCAATTCACACAAAAAATTTGGGGGATGGTAATTTTTATGGATTATATTAGGCTGTATTGCATAATGTTTTTATATCTACTGGGTTTACTGGTAATGATTTTGATGAACATTCGGAATGTAGATCAACAATTAAACACAAAAGACAATGTCAGAAAAATTAGAATTAAGAGAATGCGGTTTTTATTCTATAAATCAAATAAAGAAATGCAAGAACACTTTTTGAAAACCGTCATACTGGAAACGATTTGGTATTTTTTGGTTCTATGTACCGTCACTTGGTTTGTTGTAACATTTTTTGTTGAGTTTCTATTTGTGGTAATTAGTTTTTGTGCTATACTACTACCGATAGTAGTATTTGGTGGGTATACAGCGTATTCACGTCAGAACAAGAACCGCAACAAAAATAAAACATAGATTTGGTCTACATAAAACTTGTCAAGTTTGAAACAAAACAATTGAGCGAATAATCTAAAAACTCATAATACTTCATCAAGACGGCTATTGTCGGTGCAAACCGATAGTGGCCGTTCTTTTATATAAACAAACTTATGGAAAAACAAAAAACGACCGCAAATGCAGTCGTAAAAATTGTAAAAAGGGCGGTCAGTTTTCCAAATTTTTATGAAGGTAATCCAAAAACTGCGTAATGCCGTCTATGTTGTCAAAAAACTTTTGAGTAACTTCGTCAGGTATTTTGCGTGACGCCACCAGCATTTTTGCGGTAACTTCACGCTTTAGTTTTTCCAATGTTTCAACGCCTTTTTGCGTTGCCGTAACGTTAAATTTTCGGCGGTTGGATTCATCCGCCTTGCGTTCAACCATTTCAAAATCTACAAGAGCATCTACCACTTTGGTAAGTTGTTGGTTGCACATAGATAGTTCCGTCGCAAGTTCACTCATGGTTAGCGTTCCGCTGACTATTATGGAGTGCAAACACGTTAGTTGCGTCATAGAAATAGGCAAGTCTTTTATGGAAATAAGACTGCGATATGCTTTGCGAATTTGCGGGTAGTAGTCAAAAACCTGTTTTGTTATTTGAGATATTTGTTCTTTTTGCACGGCGGACTTCCTTTAGTAAATAAATGTTAAACGTTACATAAATTATACATCGTCGGGGAGGTTTTGTCAACGAGCGCAAATTAAATATTTTTAAGTTATGTAAGTGCTTGTCAAAAAGGCTGTTTTGTTGTAAACTTGTAGTAACAAATACAAGGCAGGTGAGTTTGATGGCTAACAAGGCGGTTGCCGTTGTAGGCATGTGCGGTTCGGGCAAAAGCGTGGTTACGCAGTTTTTTGTGGAAAACGGTTGGGAACAAGTTTATTTTGGCGGTGTAACCGTAGGCGAACTGAAAAAACAAGGTATTGCGGTAAACGAAGAAAATGAACGCAAAATGCGTGAAAGCTTGCGTGAAAAATACGGTATGGGCGCATTTGCCGTTCTGTTGGAAGAAGAAATAAAGCAAAAACTTGCCAAGGACAACGTTGTTTTGGACGGTCTTTACAGCTGGGCGGAATACAAACACCTAAAACCTGTTTTGGGAGATAATTTGATACTTCTTGCAGTTGTTACGGATAGCGACTTGCGCTATGAGCGTTTGGCAACAAGAACAATTCGCCCACTGACACGTGAACAGGCTATAAGTCGTGACTACGCCGAAATAGAAAATTTGGAAAAGGGTGGGCCTATTTCAGCCGCTGACGTATTTGTCTGCAATAACGGCACGGTGGAAGAACTTAAACAGCAAACACTTCTGGTGTTGGACAAGGTGTTAAAAAACTGACGAAATGTGTTATAAAAGGCACACGTGTAGGCAAAAACCAAACAAAAGTATTGCAAAATGCTTGGTATATCTGCAAAAAAACAATATCTTAAATAATGGCACGGTCGGGCATTGGCCGTGCGTTTTTTGTAAAACACGCTTGCAAAAACGTGCAAAAGTGATATAATATTTACAAGCAAATTGAACTGTTGATAAAGCGGAAGACAATATGAAAAACACTAAAAAAGGTCTTACGGTTTGTCGTTTTTAAGGCCTTTCTTGGTTTATTTGTGTCTGTTTTAAGTATAGCAAACATTAGTGTTGTGCCGTCAGTATTAAAAAGTTATCTATGTTACAGCTAATAAATGTATAAAATAAAAGTGGAGAAGTACTTATGAAAATGCAGGAATCGGGCGAAATGTATCTGGAAACAATTTATGTTTTGTCGCAAAAGCAAAGCGTTGTGCGTGCTGTTGACGTGGCGAGTGAACTTGGCTACAGCAAGCCAAGCGTTTCACGTGCGCTGGGCATTTTGATGGGGCTAAAACATATTGACGTTGCCGACGACGGCGCAATAACGTTGACAACACAGGGCAAAATCTACGCCAAAAGTATTTACGAACGTCATGAAGTGCTTACAAAGTTTTTTGAAAGCTTGGGCGTAGATGTTGCAATTGCCGAAAAAGATGCCTGCAAAACAGAACATGTGTTAAGCGAAGAAACCTACTTGGCAATAAAAAACAAACTGGGCAGGTAGACTATGAGGGTGGTAATTCAACGTGTAAAAAATGCCGTACTTTCCGTTGACGGCAAGACGGTTTCTCAAATTGAACACGGGTTGGTCGTGTATTTTTGCGTGGAAAAGGGCGATAACGACGAGTTTTGCAATGTTTTCGCCAAAAAAGTTTCCAATTTGCGAATTTTTTCCGACCAAAACGGCAAAATGAATCTTTCGGTAAAGGATGTCGGCGGAGAAATTTTGTTTGTTTCGCAGTTTACGCTTTCGGCTGATTTATCTTGCGGTAACCGTCCGTACTTTGCCGGTGCGGAAGAACCCGTGCGTGCCAACGAATTGTATTTGCAAACGGCAAAACTGATTTGTCAGCAAGGCGTTGTGGTAAAAACGGGCGTTTTTGGCGCCGATATGCAAATTGTGCAGGCCAACGACGGGCCGGTTACTATTTTGTGGGAGTCACAAAAATGAAATCTCTTAAACATCTTTACAAACGTGGTGTAGGTCCAAGCAGTTCGCACACCATTGCGCCTTCACGTGCGGTAAGGTTGGTGCTTGACCGTTGCAGTGATGCCGACAGTTACGCCGTTACGTTGTACGGCTCTTTAGCTATGACCGGCAAAGGTCACGACACGGTAAAATCGCTTGAACGTGCGTTTTTTCCGCATACGGTATCGGTAATTTGCGACAAAACCACTTCGCAACAGCACCCGAACACAATGGATTTTTCCGCACAAAAAGACGGAAAAACCGTGCTTGCTTTGCGCATTCTCAGCGTTGGCGGTGGCGATATAGAAGTTGTCGGTGAAGTAAACGATTTGCCGGAAGTATACCCGCATGGCACTTTTGAGGCAATAAAAAACCATTGTGCTGAAAACAATCTTGCTTTTTGGCAATATGCAGAGAAATACGATGACGACATTTTTGCTTACGTTAGTGAAATGTGGCAAACAATGAAAAAATCCGCCTACAAGGGGTTGGTTACCGAAGGTATTCTGCCCGGAGGCCTGAGCGTAGTGCGCCGTGCCAAAAAACTTTGGGAAACTACCGAAGACCAATCGGAACAAATAAAACAAGATCGTCTTGTTGCCGCCTTTGCGTTTGCTCTTGGGGAGGAAAATGCCGATGGTGGTGAGATTGTAACCAGTCCGACTTGCGGTTCGTGCGGGGTTGTGCCGGCGGTATTTTTGTACCATCAGCACGTTTTTGGCTACACGGACGAACAAATTGTGCGTGCACTGCTAACGGCAGGCATTGTAGGTAACGTGGTAAAAACCAACGCATCAGTTTCCGGTGCTGAGTGCGGTTGTCAGGCGGAAATAGGTACTGCTTGCGCTATGGCGGCAGCAGGCCTTGCCGAACTTAAAAATATGTCGCTTGATGAAATTGAATACAGCGCCGAAGTGGCTTTGGAACATCACCTTGGGCTTACCTGCGACCCGGTGAACGGCTTGGTGCAAATACCTTGTATTGAAAGAAACGCCGTTGCCGCCATGCGAGCAATAAATGCAGTAAATCTTGCATCGTTTTTGACGGACAGTCGCAAAGTGGCGTTTGATACCGTTGTTGCCACCATGTATGAGACGGGCAAGGATTTGCGTTCAAACTATCGTGAAACGGCGGAAGGCGGTTTGGCAAAACATTTTGGCAAATGTTAAAAATAGTTGTAATTAGTTATAAAATGCAGGTGCTTTTGCGTAATATTATACAAAAAAATGCGCAAATGCTTTACCAAAAATTATAACTTTTTACCAAAAATTGCGAATATTATTATAAAATATTTTACCGCTTTGAGTTTTTGATGTGTATCACAAAAGTCAGATACTTAAGAAGGTGCACATTTTTTATAGCAAAGACTGTATCACTAATATCAAAACCAAGTAAGCAACGTTATACATATTACATATTGTAGTTCGAAACACACAGCATGTAGCGTATTCTTTGAATTTTTTCTCAAATGTCAAGCAGACTTGTCGCTTAAATTTGCAAAGAGATACCAAAAGATAATAAGTGATAACAGATAATATTACAAACGGATTATTGCCAAACGGCAGTTGTCGGCTTATAATGAGCGTAGATTTTTTATTTTTACACTTCGGTTTTTGAAATCTGAAAAATCAAAAAAATTGTAGCTCTTTTTCGGAATGCTTCGTATAAAGAAATGCAAGAAGAAAACCGGAAAAATCTTGCCGAAGCTGTAACATTTTGCGTTTTGCTGTATATTGAGAAATGAAATTGAAATTTGAAAGGAGAAAACAACATGAAAACGAAAGAAGAACTAAACGCTCTGAAAGAAGAATTTGAAACCCTGAACAAGAAGCTTTCAGAACTGACAGAGGAAGAGTTGGAAGAAGTAAACGGTGGTACAGGCGATACAAGCGATAATCCCTTGGGCTTAATGCCGGGAGATAAGGTATATTTTTATTGGTCTGACGCAGACGTCTGGATGTGGGGAACCTTTTTATATTACTTTACCTTAGGATACAGAGTAAGCTGGAACGATACACGAATTATATATGGAATGACGGGGCAATCTCGTTTGATATCCGCTGATGAGGCTACAATTTCGGAAAAAGATATCAGAAGAAATGCAAACTAAAAAAATCATCTGACATCTTCGCATCTGCCGCCGCAGGCGGCTAATCAAATGAACAACAAAAATTATTGAAAAGGAGATTTTCACCATGAAAACGAAAGAAGAACTGAACGCTCTGAAAGAAGAATTTGAAACCCTGAACAAGAAGCTCGCAGAGCTCTCCGAGGAAGAGCTTGCGCAGGTCTGTGGCGGTGATATTACTTCCTCGAATGTTGTCGGATATGCTCCATCCGATGACTCCGCTATTAACAAATCGCTTGAATGTATGTTTGGAGCACCGGCAAT
>JAZLJV010000147.1:0-2261 GCA_045618025.1 Clostridia bacterium | reverse complement strand
CCCATTGTACCTTGCTTGCCCGTATCTCTACACACTTGCATTCACTTACGACCACGGCACCAGCGGTTGGGCAAAACAAACCACAGCCGGCACCAAGTATGATGTAGCCGGTGGCGCACAAGCAGTATTCTGCTTTGGCGTACCTGCCATTGCAGCAACAATGGGCGCAGAGTGGACAATCAGCAACACCCCTGTTAACTGGGCAACACCGGGAGATTGCGGTGCAAGAACAACTTACAGCGGTGCTGGCGGTTACGTTGGTTGCTTCAACTACGTTGGTGAATGCTACTGCATTTACAGCGGTTTGAATGACAGTAACAGCTATGTTTACTATGACATTCTTCCTGTAGGATGCACTCTTCAACTTTCTGCTATGGCTGAAGTTATTGAAGCAATGCCAATAACGGTTGACGCTTCCGCAGCAGGAACGTTTACTGTTCCGACAACAATTTCTGCTGAAAACCGTACAAGCTGGACAACAACAAGAGCAAACGTTAACTGGTCAACGACAAGTGCCGGTGTAACCATCAGCGAAGGTGTTGTTTCCTTTGACGCAGTAACACAAGATACTGTTATTGAACTTACGGTTGAACTTGTAGGTTACTCCAACGGAGACCCTGCAAACCAAAAGAATGCGACATTCAGTCATACATTCACAATCACACTCAAAGCTGCTCAATAGTTTTGGGCAGTTACAAAAAGGGAATGCTTTTTGCATTCCTTTTTTTGTTGTCTTTGTTTGTTTTTGCCTTTACCGAACACTTGTCACGGCGACTATTCAAAACCAAGCAATTTGTGTCCGCTCCTCTTTATGGAACACTTTCTTCGGGCGTTCCTTTTCGTTGCCTTTTTGCTACATTTTACCGCCTTTCGCATGTCGTTTTGTCTTTGCTTATTGACAAAAACCTGTATTTGTGATAATATAATCAAATAATGGATTAGTGGGTACTTTTTGCAAAAACGTGCTTAAATAAAAAAACGGAGAGCAAATGAATTTTTTTGGTTCAATGACGGAAAAAGAAGCAAAAAACCTTAACGGTTTGGTGCTTGCATATGTGGGAGATGCCGTGCAAAGTTTGTATGTTCGTGAAAAACTTGTACACGAACACGACTTAAAGGCAGGGGCACTTCACGTTTTGGCCTCTAAGGAGGTTAACGCACACGCACAAACTTTGCTTGTGGAAAGCGTTTTTGACCGTCTGACGGAGGACGAACAGGCAATTTTCAAACGTGCTCGCAATACAAAAAGCAATCACAAGGCAAAAAACCAAACGAGTGCCGATTACAAAAAGGCATCAGGATTTGAGGCGGTTATAGGCTATTTGTACCTTATTGGCAATGCTGACCGCATAAAGCAACTTCTTGGAGAAATACAATGAAAATAGAGGGCAAAAACTGCGTAAAAGAGGCATTACTTTCCGACAGCGGAAGCGTAAACAGCTTGTTGGTGGAAAAGGGCGTTAACAGCGATATTATTGCTTTGGCTCGCAAAAACGGCGTAAAAGTGCAATTTGCCGACAAAGCCGTGCTTGATAAGGAGAGCCTTAACGGGCGTCACCAAGGCTTTATTGCCGACGTAACCGACTACGAATACTGTACCTTGCAGGAAATAACACAAGACGAAAACAAGTTTGTGGTGGTGCTTGACGGCATTAACGATCCGCACAACTTCGGCAGTATTATTCGTGTGTGCGAGTGTGCAGGCGTAAGCGGTATTGTTATCGGTAAAAACCGTCAGGTTGCCGTTACCGATACCGTAAGCCGTTGTTCGGCAGGTGCAATTTCTCACGTAAAAATTGCACGTGTTACCAACGTTAACAACGCCATAAAGCAGTTGCAACAAAACGGCTTTTGGGTGTACGCTGCCGATATGGACGGTACTGAAATTACCAAAACAAACCTTACAGGCAACATTGCGCTTGTTATTGGTGGCGAAGGCAGTGGGGTCAACAAACTGACCAAAGAGTTGTGTGACGGTGTTGTATCATTAAAGCTAAACGGCAAGGTAAACTCTCTTAATGCATCGGTTGCATGCGGTATTGTTGTTTACGAAGTGGTTCGCCAAAGGGGATAATAAAAGTGGACGAACTTATTTTGCAAGCCAAAAACGGCGATAACCAAGCGGTAAGCCAAATTGCATCGCAGTACAAAGGTTTGGTGCTTTCAGTAGCCAACAGGTTTTACTTGGTTGGCGGTAACAAGGACGACCTTTTGCAGGAAGGTATGATTGGCCTTTACTACGCCGTAAAAAATTTTGATGA
>JAZLJV010000146.1:0-2189 GCA_045618025.1 Clostridia bacterium | reverse complement strand
AAGCACTTGAAAGCGCTACCGTCGTTAAGTTCAATAAAGCCAAATACTTTGCTATCACGCACTGTACGTGCCCAACCGCAAACAGTTACTTCTTTGCCGGAGTATTTTGCTCCGTCTGCAAGCAAATCTTTTATCAATAGTCTTTTCATCTGTAAATTATCCTTTCATTTTTCTCAAAAACGGCGGAATAGACGGATCTTCTTCCACTTCAATATTACTGTTAAAACTGTTACTTGTGGCAACAGGTTGTACGTTTTCATGCATTGCGTCTGCCGAAACTACCGGTTGCGGTTTTTCGCTTGGCAGGTCATCTGTGCTTACCGTAGCGGCAACCTGCGTTTGATTACCAAAAAACGAGGAACTTTCCGTACTATTTGATTGGAACCCGGTAGCAATAAGCGTAACTTGTACCTGATCTTTCATTTTTTCGTCAATGCCTACGCCAAAAAGCACGTTTGCTTCAGGAGAAATAACCTGGCGAACAAGGTTGATGCCTACGGTGACTTCGTCCAACGTAAGATCCTCACCACCACGGAAGTTGACGATAAGCGATGATGCTCCCTGAATTGTAGTTTCTAAAAGAGGAGAATACACTGCTTGGCGAATTGCCTTTATTGTTTTGTTGTCGCCAGTGCCTTCACCAATGCCCATATGCGCCATACCACTGTTGCGCATAACGCATTTTACATCGGCAAGATCCAAATTTATTCTGCCGTTTTGTACTACTATGTCTGTAATACCACGTATACCTTGCAACAATATTTCATCGGCTTTTGCAAACGCCTTCATTATGGAGAAGTTTTTGTCCTTGTTCAGTTTTTCGTTTTGAACTATTACCAACGCATCTACATTGCCTTTTAGTTGTTCAATGCCTTCGTCGGCGTTTTTCATACGGCGAACACCTTCAAAATTGAAAGGTTTGGTAACAACGGCAATAGTCAAAATACCCATTTCTTTGGCAATTTTTGCCACCACAGGTGCTGCACCGGTACCGGTACCGCCACCCATACCTGCAGCAATAAACAACAAATCTATTCCGTCAAGCGATTTAGCAATAATTTCTTTGCTTTCTTCAGCGGCTTGTCTGCCTATCTCCGGATTTGCCCCTGCGCCCAATCCCTTGGTAAGTTTTGAACCGATGGCAAGTTTTTTGGCCATAAGTTTGTTCAGCGCCTGTTGGTCGGTATTCATAGCAACAAACTCAACGTTACGAATACCTGCCTGCTTCATAGCGTTTACGACATTGCCACCGCCACCGCCTACACCGACTATCATTATTTTTGCAATGTTTCCGTTTTCAACAGAATATTCCATATGTTTTCTCCTTTATTTCCTGCGGAAATTACCGTAAGACATACTGAATGCATAATCAATCAGTGCATACGCAGAAACGTGTTCGTTACGGTTAAACTCGGTATCTGCCGAGTAGATTTTTACTGTTTTGTTAAGGCTTAACGACAAACATTCCGATGCGCCCTTAAGGTACGTTAAACCGCCTCCCGTAAGGTAAATAGGCGTGTTGTGCGGTATCTCTCTGTCACAATAGGAAAAACTCTTTTTTACGTAGTCACCAATTTGTGTAATGCGTGCTTTTACCACGTCATTGGCCCTGTTTGCAGGTACAGAAGCATCGTCTATCTGGTAGCAATCCCCATCCTGAAACTCCAAATTGAGGTTCATTTTTCCCAGCAATTCCATCGCTACGGGGTATTTGCAATTTACCACCTGCATAAGGTCACCGGCAAGGTAACCGCTACCCAAAGCAAATGACCTGCTGAAAACGGTTGTGCCTTCACAAGCAAGCAAAACGCTGGTAGAAATGTGCCCCACGTCAATAATTATAGCATTGCTTGCCACAACTTGTTTGTCAATGTATGCACCAATTGCCGTATTCTGACAAATATAACTTACGTTTTTTACGCCAAGCGACCTTAGCATAGGCGCAATACACGTATAGAACTCCTTTTTCATAAAGGAAAACGCCACCAAGCCGGAAAGCTTGTTGCAAATTGTACCGACGGGATTACTCATTTTGAAAGTGCCGTCAATAATGTAGTAAACGGCACGACCGCCAAGGTCCACCACATCCTTACTGTCAAAAATATTTGCCTGAGTAACAATTTCGTTAAGATCGTAAGCATCTATTTTTTTGTTGGACATAAAGGTTTTGGAAGCCTCGCTGGTTGCCA
>JAZLJV010000145.1:0-10536 GCA_045618025.1 Clostridia bacterium | reverse complement strand
CTTGAGAACTATTTTGGATTCTTCAAGAGGGAAGACATCCTGAGCAAAATCCCAAGGTTTGGTTACGCCGTTTGCATCGGTGTATTCCCAACGATAGAACGTGTATCCTTGTTTGGTAGGAATTGCTTCCGTCTTAGGAATAAGCTCGCCCGCAGTAATGGTAATACCGCTCATACCGTTTTGGAAAGTGATGGACGTTCCGCCGTTATCGTAGTCGTACACAACGGTTAAACGTTTTACCCAATGCGCATAAAGAACAATATCTTGTTCCGGCATTCTGTCAACATCAAAGTCCCATTTTTTAGCACCCTCAGCGTCAAAATCCATAGTTACATCGTAACGTGCAAGATTTTCGTGGTCGGGGTTGTTTTCCTCAGCCAAAATGTATGCAGGTGTTGCATTGCAACGTGGAAGTGTAGCGTGAGAAGGGTTACCTTCATCAAATTCTTCGTATCTTACAACCATATTGTAACGTTGCACCTGCTTAGTAACGCCAAATACGTACTCTTCTTCGTCGTAAACAACAGGCTCTTCTTTGCCCGTTTCGGGATTTTCTTCCTTTTCAACAAAAACTTCGTATGTTACGTCTGTAGTATCGGTACCGTAGTTTGCACCTTTTTTGGCGATGTATTCACCGTTTGATGCCTGATAGTAGTAGTTATAGCGTACCCAAGTGCCCGTTTCACTTTCCGTAAAGGAGTAGTAGTAAACATATGCACCCTGTTCGTCAAGCGAGTAGCTTGCGCTTTCAGGATCTACACCAAAGTACCAACCTTCAAGATAAAATCCGTCTCTGAAAGCTTCCGCAAGGTGATTGCCCTGTCCGCTTGCCACACCATCGGTTTTGGGAAGAAGTTTGCCGTGTTGTACAAAAACGTTTCTTGCACCAAGATGGTCAACCGTACCGCCCATTACGTTATACGTAACCTTGTAAAAGCCCTGTGCTCTCAGTTGTTCTTCCGTCAAAGTTTCTTGCGAGCAAGCCACAAACGTAAAACAACTTACAAGAAGAATCAAAACCAGAACTGTTGTTAAAAACTTTTTACTATTCATTTATAACCCTCGTTATTAGTGTTGCTTATTCAGACATAAAAAACGCCCGGACACCGCAAAAGAAAATAAGTGTAATAACTACACCTAGCCCCTTCGCTTCTTCCGAGCTAAACCAAAAAACAAATATTACGTTTCAAGCTAATCAGAATCCACAGAGAACCTTCGGAGCTTCGGTAGCATTTGCCTAGGCGAGTTAACTATCCTCTTTATTGGAAATATGCGTTTATTTTATCATAGCAAAAAAACTCCGTCAACTGTTTTTATGCTGTTTTTTACGCTGAAACGCAAAAAAACAAAAAATTTTTTTATTTTTACGTTTTGGTATTGACTTTTTTAATCTGAAGGTGTATTGCAACACTCTTGAAAAGGTGCTGTTATAGCTATGTATAGAAAAAATGTTGTGTTGCACCATAAAAAACGTCTGTTTTGGCCACAACCGTCAGCAAAAACAAAGAAAAACGCCGTAAACAATGTCATGCAAAACCGTCACGGTGCTTTACAAACCGCTTTTGCAAACATAGTAACAGCCGTTTGTGCATGACACGGCAACTTGTAAAACAAAAACGCCGGATAAATATCGGCGTTTGCAAAAACTCAATTTTCTGTTTTCGGTAAAAACAGCGTATAAACAGGCGTATAGGTCAGTGTGCCGTTGACCGATGACGATTCGTACAGCACCACTTTGTCTGCAATAAACGGCTTGTTGTATATTTTTACGCTTTTGGTTACTTCACTAAAGGGCAAACTGAAGGCATACTTGCGAATAAGTGTTGTATGTGCACGAAAGGCACGGTGTTCCACCGTAAAACCGTAATGTTCCAAAGCATTGCCAAGTTGTTCGTGAAGTTCAGATAACTCTTTGCCCGAGCGATAGCGTGCACAAATAATATCACTGGCACGCAAAATGTTTACACCGCTAACGGCAAGCGTTGGTGCATGCAAATTTTTTACGCTATCCATTGCGCTTACAACGTAAACAACATCGCTTGGCGCAACTTCACCCAAAAAATGCAACGTTACGTGGTAGTTATCTTTCGGCACAAAGTTACCGCCCGTTGCAAACGGCTTCATATCGCCTACGGAAAGAGCCAGATTGTTTTTTACGTTTTCGTCAAGTTCCAAAGCAATAAAAAGTCTCATAGTCGTTTCCTTTAATTATGTAAATATTTTATAATATTATAACACTTATCAATAATTATTTCAAGCAAAAGAGCAAAAGCATACAGCACAAAAATTACTCATATACTTATGTGAACGATAAAAAGGGAGTGTAAAATGAAAAAACATTTAAGTTTACTTGTTATTTTAGTGTTGTGTTGTACGTTTGTGCTTACAGGTTGTGGCAACTACATTCAAAAAACCGCCAAAACCGCAGATACCTACACGCTAAAACTTGCCTACGACGATACTGCACACGTGCTTTCCGGTGTGGAAACATTTTGCTTTACCAACAAGACGGAAAACACTTTTGACTGTTTGAAGTTTCACGTTTACGGTAACGCCTACCGAAACAATGCGGAAAACAGCATTGTTACGCCAATGTACAAAACATCTGCCTACCCCAACGGCGAAAGCTACGGCGAAATTACCTTTGACAGCGTAAAAGTTGATGACCGTGCCGTTGCATTTGTTATTGAAGGCACCGATGCCGATATTTTATCCGTACCGCTGAATGCAGAACTTTTCCCCGGTGAAACTACCACTGTACAAATGGTGTTCTCACTACAACTTGCCAACATTTGCCATCGCTTGGGCTACGGCGCAAACACTGTAAACTTGGGCAACTTTTACCCAATTTTGTGCAACATAAGCAACGGGGCTTTTCAAACAACGCCCTACTACAACATAGGCGATCCGTTTGTAAGTGAGGTTGCCAACTACTCGGTTAGTTTAACATTGCCAAACAGTTACGTGGTGGCATCAACCGGCACGCTTGAAAGTGCAACAGAAACAGATGCGGAAGCCACCTACAATTTTACCGCTCAAGCCGTGCGTGACTTTGCTTTTGTGCTTTCGCAAAAATATCAAAAAATTTCCACAACCGTCGGTGACACCACCGTAAACTATTTTTACTTTGCCGACACTTCGCCGGAAGTCTCGTTGGCATCGGCGGTAAATGCACTAAAATACCTTTCGCAAAACGTAAGCACATACCCTTACGCCACTTACAATGTTTGTGAAACGGATTTCTGCTACGGCGGAATGGAATACCCATGCCTTTCAATGGTAACCGGCGGTTCGTCGGCTTATCAGGAGGCAATTCTGCACGAAACCGCACACCAGTGGTTCTACGGCATTGTCGGCAACAACCAAATAGAAAACGCTTGGATGGACGAAGGCCTTGCAGAGTTTTTAACAATGCTTATGCTTGACAAGCAAAATGTTACACCGCTTGCCACCAGCATAAAAGGCGCACTAAAAACCTTTACCACATATGTAGATGTTCTTAACAACTACTACCAAACGGCAGATACCTCCCTCCGCCCAATAGCCAACTACAAAAACGACAGTGAATACGTCTGCATGACATACATAAAAGGCAGTTTGCTTTTTAACACCTTATACGAAGCCATGGGCGAACAAAAGTTTTTTAAAGCACTTGCCACCTATTTTGATACCGCCAAAATGCAAATTGCCTCGCCTGAAACACTTATTGCCTGCTTTGCCCAAACACATAGCGAAAAGATTAAAAACATTTTTGATGCTTTTATTAACGGCACAGAAGTGATTGGCGAGTTCAGAGGATAGATTGATTGAACGTAACGATTCGGAAGAATACAAAATACACTTTCACATGTTACGTCATACGTTTTCCGCAATGCTCTTTGAGGCAAAAGAAAATCCGAGAGTTATACAAATGCTACTCGGACACAAGAGCATCTCCACAACGCTAACCGTGTACAATAGCGTTGACCGTAGCTTCTTCAAAGAAACAACGGACAAATTGCAAAACAAGTTTACAACAAAATAATTGTTAAAAATTAGTATGCCAAAGAACCATTTATTGGCATACTTTTTTTATGTTCCGGCACAATTTTACACCGCAATTTTAATATGCCAAATATGCCAATACGGAAGATTTTGGCAGATTTAGAGCGTTTTAGACAGTAAAAAAATTAGAGATGTATCACGTCCCTAATATGCCAATATAACATTATTGGCAAAAAATATGCCAATGTATTTTTGCAAAAAACGCGAAAATGGTTAAAAAATCCTAAAAAAGCAATAAAAAAGCACTCATTTTGAGTGCTTTATGGAGCTGATAACCGGATTCGGACCGGTGACCTCGTCCTTACCAAGGACGTGCTCTACCTGCTGAGCCATATCAGCGTATTAAGTTTTTGTATGTAACGCAGGTAGGTCCAAGGCTCTCCCGCGCTGCGAGCACAGCTCTTGCGGGCTTTTGCTAACGTAAGTACACCGTACTTACGTTTTTACGCATCGCCCCTGCTGAGCCATAGCCAAACAACTTTGTTACAAACGTTGCGCCAAGCAAGTATACCGACATAGGCGGTTTCTTGTCAGCTTTTATATTATATATGCTTTTGCTTGCGTTGTCAATAAATTGCACGCATTTTACAAACTAAAATATTAACCGACTGCAACACTTATTTATTGCCGTGCAAGCGCTGTTTATTTAGCTTTGAAATGCGCCCAAGTTGGAGCATCATTTCAGGTAAATTGCCAAACCAAGTGCAACATCGTAATTGCAGGCTAAATAAATTTAATTTGCTACCGTTTTTAATGTTGCAATTGAAAAAGTATAATTTACCTCCAACAAAAAAGAGTTCACATTACTGTGAACTCTTTGTTTGTTTTTTCAAAGGCAAATCAGAAACTGAAACTTGCGTTTGTAGCAACAACGTTTGTAAATTTGTAAATCCCATTTACATCGTTGTGGAACGTGATGCTGTTGCCGGAAACGGTAGCTGTAATAATTTTGCCTACATCGCCTGCACCGGAAACGCATCTTGTAAGGGTAAGTGAAAGTTCACTACCATTCATTGTGCCTTCAAAGTCAAAGTAGAAGCTCTTGCCACCTGCGTAAATTGTACCCGTAATTGCGGAGGAATCTGCAAAGGTAATTTCAAATGAAACAGAGTCGCCATAGCTATCTTTGAAGTTGCTTGCTTTGAAGGTCAATCCTGCAAAAATGCTCTTGCCAAGGAATACTTTATTTGCTACGTCAATGCCGTAGGTAGCGCTTTCAGAACCGGTGTAGATGGTGATGTTTGCACCACTTACAACGTAGGTTGCGCCTTCACCTGCACCACCAAAACCGTCAAGTGTAATGGTTGTTTGGCCGTCAGGCATTGTGTAGGTGCCTTTGTAGCCGTCTTCAACAAATGCGTAGGTATGTGCAGATGTGTTAAGTTCTGCAGTACGCATTTGATTGTCCATTATAAAGTGAATCTTGTTGCCATCAACAGTGTATTTAGCGGAGGAAGCGCCCATAGTTACGTTGCCGTATCCGTCAACAACCATATCTGTACCGCCGGCAAGCGCATAGGTGCCTGCCAAACCGTCGTTTGCCAATGCTTCTTTCTTGGACATATCAAGAACCATGAAAGGAACTTTTTCTGCATTGTAAATCATTGCAGTTCCGCTGGAAGGAAGACCGGTGCCTGTTGTAATGGCTTGATCCCAAGTGTAATTTGCATAGATCTTGTTTTGGAACGCAAACGCCGTTTTGGTAGAATCATCAACCATTGTAAGCGTTAAGAAGCCCAAGTAGTAAGCTTGACCGTCAACTTTGTATCCGCTGTTACCTGTGTAAGAAATGGTCTTAACTTTGGTTGTGTCTGCAAGAAGGTACGTATCCGTGCCAACGCCGTTAGAGGTGCTTGCGTAGTAAGATGTCCAAACAAGTCCAAGTTCCTTGTTTACATAGTAGTAGCTACCGTCAATTACCATTGAACCGTCAGTAAGAGTGCTGAATTCGTTACTTACAGTACCGGATGTTCTGCTTTTCAAACTACCACTGATTACGCCTGTAGCGGAAATGATAAACTTGGTGGATTCTGAAGATACCGTTTTTAAACCACCACTGTTTCCACAGAAATTCCAACCTTGGTAGGTTCCCATAAGTCCGTGTGGTGCAATCCATTTTGCGTAAACGGTTGTGTTTTCGTTGATTGCTGCGGAAGTAAATGCCGTTGCAAACAATTCGTCTTCAAACAAACCGTCCATTACAAGGTCGTTTACAATTTCCGTCTTAATGTAGTCGCTTGCCTTAACGGTTGTGCCAGGAAGAAGACTTACAACTTTGTTTTCCAACGTGTTGCCGTAAACAACGGTAAACGTTACAGGTTCCGTCCAAACGGAAACAAGTGTCATATCGCCGGTTACGGTAATGTTGCTTGTAATCTTTTCTTCTTCGCCAACAACTTTCCAGCCGTCAAACAAGAAGCCTTCTCTTGCTTCGGTAATCTTTTTACCTGCAAGTACACTTGTGGTAAGAGATTCACCTTCCATAATGATAACTGCTTCAGGAGCTGTGCCGAATTCTGTTGTAAAGGTGATTGTGTAAAGTGGCTTCCAGATTGCTGAAAGAACTGTATCACCGGTTACTTTGAAGCTTGTTGTTTTTACGCCGTCAAGCGCCCAACCAACACATCTGAATCCGTCTGTATCAGGAAGATTGCTTGGTGGATAGTACCAGGAACCTTCATCCTTTTGTACGGAATCAGGTGCAACGCCGTGTTCCGTAGTGAAGGAAATTGTGCAGGACTTAAGCCATTTTGCGTAAATAGTGATATCTGTTGTGCTGTTGATATCCGTAGAGGTGTAGATTTGTGAACTGTAGGATACCGCACCGGTTGTTTCGTTTTCCGTTCTGGTCTTAAACCAACCGTTAAGTACGTAGCCTTCACAAGTTGCCGTAGGAAGTGGATTGAGTCTGTAGTTTACGCCCTTTGGAATTTGAATGGACGCAATTTGTTCACCGTGACCTTCCATAGAGAAGATGAGCGTTACGGTTTGTTCAACTGCCGTGTAAGTCTTTTCGGCAACGTTCAACGTTGCAAGATAGCACTTCTTGGAGTCATTGTATTCAATTACGTTTTCTTCAATAATGGTGTAGTTGTACTTGGTAGAACTTGTACCAACGGTAAGTTTGCCTACACCGTCAAGAGTAAGGTCGCCGTTTGCACCGGTGTACTTGCCTTCAAGTCCGTCAAACAAAACAAGGTCGCTGTTAGTGCCCTTACCAAAGCTTGCAAGAAGAACGTTGGTTGTGTTGTCGTAAACGTGCAAAACTTCAGGAATCATAGTGTTGATTCCGCGCATGTTGGTGTAAGCGGCATCGTTCTTGTCCGTAAAGTGAACGTCAAAGTAACAAACACCAAGGTTGAACATTGTGTTTACAATTTCAACGTTTTCGCCACGCGTAATTTGAAGTGCAACAATACCCGTCTTACCTTGCGTGCAGTAACTACCTTGATATTGGTTGCTTGCCTTCAAAACGTCAACCGTGCCGTCAATAGCGTAGAAGTAAGGAACACTACCATTGTTACTAATAGCAATAATGCCATTGGATGCACAGTAAGTACCGATTATCTTATCTCCGATTGTGAAAGTTGATTGGTCATCGCTTGTGAATACTATTTTGCCACTGAAGTAGCCTGTTACGTTACCTTCAAGATCAACTGTAATGTTGTAACTTTCATACTTGTAAACAGTTTCAATAGCCCAGTAGGAAGTACTCTTTGTGTAAATTGTCATACCTTGGTGAGTACCGTAGAAAGGTGTAGCGGAAGCTTCAATATGAGCGTAAATGGTTGTGTTTGCAGAAACAGGACCTGCAACGTATTCTGTTGCATAGGTGTTATCTGTGTAGAAACCTGTGTGTGCGTAACCTTCAACACTTACAACGTACGGTGTAGCGTCAAATTCATCGCCTGAAGCAAGTTTAATTTCGGCATTGGTTGCCATACCGTTGTAATCAATTGTAACGGTTACAACGTCAACCCATTTTGCCCAAACTTCGCCGGCTTCGTCTTCCATAGAGATGACCAAGGTTTCGTCAACAAGCATTTCTTCGCCAATTTCACCAACAAACCAACCACGGAACAATTTTGTACCGTCGTCGTTGAGTGTTTCAGCTGTGTATTGTGGCAATTTTTCAATAAGAACATCGCCAGGGCCAACTTGAACGGATTGGCTGTCAGCAGATTTTGCACCGATGATGGTAACGGTAATCTTGTCTCTCCACATAGCGTACAAAGTAACGTCTTGTGTAGGAACAATCATTTCCTTTCCGAGAGGCATTGTAAATGCTTCATCCATAAACCAACCAAGGAATTTGCAACCTTCATCGCCTGCTTTTGCGGTAGGTGCTGCAATTTCGCCCGGGAAAATGATATTTACGTTTTTGCTTTCAATAGCTTCACCGTGTTCACCAACGTTAAAGCTGAGTACGTAGGAAGGTACTGATTTTGTGAAAGTTCCTTCTCCGAGAGTAATTTCCCAGTAAGCAACTACTGCTTCACCTTCGTACATCATTGTGCAAAGTTTGCCGTCTTTAGCGGTGTATTCACCGGTAAGATTACCTGCCGTCAATGTGCCGTTGCCCCATACTGTAATTGTTTCTTCTGCACATGTGTAAACGCCTTCATAACCGTCAGCATCTACAAATACGCCGTCAGAGTTTGTCCACATTGCAAGCTTGTCGCCCGTTGCGGAAAGAACTTTTACGTAAGGAACGTTTGCGTAAACTTCACCGCCGGAGTACTTGCTGATGTCTTCTGCGTTAATCGGTTTACCTGCAACGTCAGCAAATGTTACGTTAAAGTTAACGGTATCGTTTACAAACAAGTTGTAACGGCTTTCACCGTTTACGTAAGCAAGAACTTTGCTGTTGTTGATTGCGTAGCATGTCTTAAAGTTGTCTTTTGTCAATGTTTCTGTTGTAGGAACAAAGAAGAACAATGCTGACAAGTAGCTACCGTTTCTTTCAAATGCAAGGTAGCCGTCTTCCGTAACATAACCGTAGTGTACTTCTTCCGTAGGGATTGGTTCGTCACCGGTTTGGCTCGGTTTATCGTAGCTGAATGTTACAATAATTTCACCAAATGCCTTGGAAGCATCAACAAGTTTAAAGGAAATTTGTGCATCGTAACCTGTCTTGTGGAACTTATCTTCTGCACTGCTGTCAGCATCAATGTTAAGAACATAACCGTTAGCATTAACAATGGTGTTGTTATTGCTGTACATCAAAATACCTTGATAGGATTTGCTGTCGTAAGCTGCTGCAAGTTTTGCTGCACCCGAAGCGGTAACGTCACCGTATACACTTGATGTGTAAATGATGGTACCTGCGTTGTTATAGTCAGGTTCAATGGTTTCTTTTATGCTCCATGTTGCTTCATCTGTAAGAGCAGGAACTGCAAATTCGTCTGTTGCGCCACAAGAACAAGATTTTATTGCCGTTGCGCCTTCCGTCAAGGTAGGTTTAACGTCGTCTTTCCAACCTGCAAACGTGCTGTAAACGTGGTCAGCAAGAGCAAGCTTAAGAGCATCTGCAGTTACTTCTTCTTTGTTTTCGTTAAAGAGCTTACCACATGGGCACGCATAGTGAGCTGCCGTACCTTGAACCGTGCAAGTTGACGGTACTTCTGCAATGAGATCGCCGTATACGTGGTTGTTTAAGTCTTTGTCACCAACAAATTCAAATTGTGTATTTTTAGCAAATTCGCCACATTCACAAGATTTGTAGTAAATTGCTTCTGTCATGCAGGTGCCAGGTGTTTTCAAGTATTTTGCATCTTGAACTTCACAGTTGAATGTGTGTGCTTTAATTGCATCGGCACTGAACGGAACAAATTTTACTGAGTAGTTGCAACCTGTTACATAGTAGCAGTAGATTGTTCCTTCCCAAGTAATGTATTTATCTTCAGAAGCATAGTTTGCTTTTTGGTCAGCCGTGATGCCCAACATTGCAAGAAGGTCAACACCGCAAGAACTCCAAGAGTTAATGCTAAGTTTTGGTCTTGCCCAGCTTGTTCCGCCTGCGTTTACACGGTAACCGCCGTTAGCGTACGTATCGTCCTTGTTTCTGCCTTCATCAAACCAGAATCTGAATTCGGTGCTGGTAGCACTTTCAAAATGGCCGTAAATTCTACCTGTAAACTTAACCAATTTGTAGCTGTTGTCGCCCTTTACGTTGGTAAATTTGTGCAAATCAGCGTTGGAGCTGATAACGGTAATGCCTTCATCGGTTTCAGGAAGAGTCCACTTCCAATCGGAGATGGTACCCGGACGTACAATTGTTTTTTGATCAACGGAGTTAAGACGAACTCTGCCTACACTTCCGCCCCATTTTCCTGCACCACCGTCCGTACCTGTTACGTCCTTGCGAACGGTTGCGGTAAAGGCAATGATTTCGTTCATTTCAAACTTGCCGGTAAGATCAGCGGAACCGGTTGTAAGAGATGTATCAAGTGAGTTAACGCCAATTAAAGTCGGAGGCCAAGCGGTCTTAGG
>JAZLJV010000144.1:0-5668 GCA_045618025.1 Clostridia bacterium | reverse complement strand
CGTGGCGTTCGCTTCGCTCGGCAAAAAAAATTGTGGAACATTTAGTAGAAAAAGTAGAACACAAAACTTCTGTTTTTTGCTCTACTAAACGCAAAAGTTGCGACCTGCGCAGAACTTTTGCACAAAGCGGGGATGCCGGGGCATGCTACTCCCCAGCGAAATGGGACTGTGGCGCCATGCGTGGGGTCCCCGACGAATTCTTTTTATTCGTTGGGGTACTTAGGTGCACCTTAGCGACAACGCTTCGTTGTTGCCTTTACAACGAACATCCGGCGTTGATTTTAACTGTTTCGCTTACGCCGTCACCAATGCGGTGCAGTGTAGTTTTGCAGTTTGGTAAATCTTCAAGCGTTTGCAAAAAAGCATGCAAATTGCGTGCAACCGTTATATGCTTATGGCGTTTATTTTCCGGGACGTTTTCCACAAGGCCTTTGTACAAAACGTTGTCGCAAACAAGCGTTCCGCCATCTTCAAGTAAATCCAACAAATACGGCAAAAACACGCCGTACTGACCTTTAGGGCCGTCCATAAAGATAAAGTCGTAACTACCGGTAAGTTGTGTGACAATTTGCTTGGCATCGCCCACAAACAAATTTACACGGTCAATTACACCGCAATCGGTAAAATTGCGACGAGCAATGTTTGCCGTTTCTTCGTCCATTTCAATAGTGTTAAGCGTTGCAGTCGGACAGGCGGAAAGCATAACAATTCCGCTGTAACCTATTGCCGTGCCAATTTCCAGAATGCGCTTTGGTTGCAAGTCTTGCACCTTGCTTTGCAAAAATTGCTTTGTTTCGTCAAGCATTACAGGTATGTAGTGCAGGCGAGCAAATTTTTCCATCAGGTCAAGTTCTTTCATACTACATTGAAAGCACTACGGAAAGCACTACCGGGTCACGCTTGAAGTTGGTGCGGAAGTACTTTTTTACGCAACGTTGAATTGCCGTTTTGATGTTGGACGTGTTTTTGATTTGCATTTGCTCAATTTCACTTACTATAAGTTTGCGAACAGCCTCTACAGTGCCGTCGGCCTGTTCGTCACCGGCAAAAAAGCAACCACGGCTTATAATTTCCGGTCCGTTAACTATTTCGCCACGGCGATTCATGCCCACCACGGCAACCAACATACCGCCTTCCGCAAGTGTCAAGCGGTCCTTAAGCACAATATTGCCTACGTCACCAACGCCAAGGCCATCTACCATTATGTTACCGCTTACCACTTTGCCGGATAATTTGAGCGAATTGGCGGTGACATCAACAACGTCGCCGATATCAGTTATTATTATGTTTTGCGCCTTGTGACCAAGTTGCTGTACCAAAAGCGAGTGTTGCTTGAGGTGGCGGTACTCGCCGTGAACAGGAATAAAGTACTTAGGGCGAATAAGCGAATACATAAGTTTCAGTTCTTCCTGACAGGCGTGGCCGGAAACGTGCACGGCTTGTAATGCCGAGTAAACAACCTCTGCACCAAGGCGGTAAAGTTTGTTGATAACGCTGTAAACGTCACGTTCGTTACCCGGAATTGGATTTGCCGATATGATGATTGTATCGTTTGAACCGATTTGTACACGGTTAAAATCTCCGCTGGCCATACGAGTAAGTGCGCTCATAGGTTCACCTTGGCTACCCGTGGAAAGAATAACCAGTCTGCCGTCTTCAACACTGCCTATTTTGTCAATATCTACAAACATACTTTCGTCTACATTAAGGTAGCCTACACGTTTTGCCGTTTCAATACAACGCATCATACTTTTACCGGAAATGGCAATTTTGCGGTTATAGCGCATTGCAATATCCAAAATTGTACCCAAGCGGTCAATGTTGCTGGCAAATGTAGCAATAATAATGCGTCTGCCTTTGGCATCGTGAAAAACTTTGTTGATGGTATCCACCACCACACGCTCGCTAAGTGTGTAGCCAACCTTTTCTACGTTGGTAGAGTCGCTCATAAACAGCAAAATACCTTCGTTGCCTATTTGCGCAATGCGGGCAAGATTCATATCTTCACTGCCAAGCGGAGTAAAATCTATTTTGAAGTCGCCCGAATGGAAAACGTTGCCTACCGGAGTTCTGAGACAAATTGCACAACTGCCCGCTATAGAATGGGAAACGTGCACAAACTCTGCCGAAAAATTATTGCAGAGCTTAATTTGCTTGCCGTCTTGCACGGTGTGCAATTTTACGTTGCCTACAACGCCGTGTTCAAGCAGTTTGTTTTCCACAAGGCCAAGCGTTAAACTGGTGCCGAATACATCAAGTTTGCCACCGAGTTTTTGCGCAAGAAAAGGTATTGCACCAATGTGGTCTTCGTGACCGTGGGTAAGCAAAATTGCTTTTATTTTGTCACGGTTTTCCGCCAGATAGGTCATATCGGGAATAACTACGTCAACGCCCGGCATATCGGTAGTAGGAAATGTCATGCCGGCATCCAGCACAACAATTTCATCGCCTATTTCAAACGCCGTCATATTTTTGCCGATTTCACCCACACCGCCAAGAAAAATTACCTTTAACTTAGGTTTTTTTGCTGTTTGGCTGTGTTTTGTTTCGGAAATTTGTTGCACGGCCTGTGTTGTTGCATCAGGCTTAACAGTGTGTTGTTTGTGCTGTTGTTTTTTGTCGCCAAACGGTTTTGATACGGCTAACTGTGCAGTATTTTCCGATAATTCCGGGTGGTTTTCAACAGTGTATGATTTTTTTGGTTGTTGGTTGTTACCGAATTGTTTTTGTTTTGGACGATTCTGATGCCTGTTGCCATCCGCCTTTGCATCACGCAAAGCGGTTTTTAGCGGTTTTTGTGCGGCAAGTTTTAAGGTGCTTGCCGGAGACGTATTCAGAACGTCATTGTTTTTGTTCTTCATTTTTTAAGTTCCTTTTTATATTTGCGAAAATCGCAGTACGGCAGTGCTACTCGGCAAAGCCGTTAATTTTTATTGTTTTTATTCTTTTTTTGAAGCCCTTTTGAGCTGTCTTTGTTGCTTTTTTATGTAACTTTCAGTGCCCTCAATTTCAACAAAGTTTACAAAGTACTGTCTGTTTTCACACCCGTAATACGCCACAAGCGACAAACACTTGAGATAGTAAAAACACACAAGACTTACAAGCAATGCAACCGCCAAAGCAACGCTTTGCAACGGTATAAACAAAATTGCCAACGCATCAAACACAAGTGCAATAAGTATTGCCAGTAACGTATGTGCAAACAGTCTTGAAAACACATATACACCCTTGGAAACAGCCAAGTGCAACGCTTCACGGACGGAAACGGTGCCTTCACCCTCAGTATAAACAGGTAGCCAAAAGGCAAAAAATGCGGTGCGCATTGCATACAGACATACAAACACTACAAGCGCAAACACAAGCGCATACTTAAACGCCGGCAAAAGCAAAACGTACGTGCCGACAGTAATAAAAATAAGCGCAAGGTCAAGCGGAGCCGTTACGGCAAACTGTGTTAACGAAAACACCAGTGCATTTACCATTTTTTTGCTGAAGCACCAAAAAAACGGTCTGCGTGCGTTGGAGGTCATAAACTCACTTATCTGGTAAACAGTGGCAACATCCGGCAGGGAAACAAGCACACGGTACAAAAATACAAAGCCAAAAGCCACCAAATACGATATTATTGCCACGTTGGACAATCGTGAAAAACCGCCCAGCCCCTCCAGAATGGCGTTGGCGACACTTTCAAAATTGGCTGTAAACTCGTCCACGTTAAAGGTGCCGTTACCTATAGAGTTTACCGTTTGTACAATAAAATTGCTAAAACCGATGTTATCAATAAAAGTTAATACATCGGCAAAGATATCTCCGAAAAGGGCAATTACAATTGCCAACACCAATGCCACTACCACAAGTTGCACCACAACGGCACGAAGCATTACACGGAGGTTGTTGCAAGCAACGGATAACGAATGTTTAACGTACATTATGCATTTACCTCCCACACTATCCTACTATTATTTGCGAAAGGTCTCGCCTTTCGGTATCGGTAAGACTGTAATAGTAACAAAAAGCAATGGCTACGGCGTAAATAAAAAGCCACAAGTACATTAAAGTATAAGCAAGATGTGCTACGGTATAGCGTCCCACGCTGGAAATACCCTGAACGGCAAATGCCACAAACCCTACAACAAGCCTTGTTAAAAGGTATTCACCTACAAAACGTATCACAAACTTTTTGTTGGAAGCCACCAACCTTATGGAATATGCCAACGAACCGGAAAGACGGTAGCCCTCAACATAACCTGCAGGGAAACTACAGACGGATATTGCAAAAAGGTAGCATATTGCACCTTCAGCCAACACTTCCAAAGCCATTACCACAGCAAAGGAAAGCCACAAAATACCGCTATCTGCCACCAACGCACCTACACCGACAACAATAAGTTGCATTGCTTCGTAACCACCCAAAAACATTGCAAGATAAAGACACATTTGCGGATAAAACGGCAAAACAAACCTTGGTTCTACGTAATCAATAAGTCCGGTGCGCATATGTCTGCCGACACGCACGCCCAAATAGCAGGCGCCGAGTGCAAACAGGGCGAACGCCACAAAAAGCATCCAAAAATCTCTGCCGAAGCGCAAAAAACTTATGTCGGCAACAAGGTTTGAAACAAAGTTTTCCGTTGTAAGCTCCCCATTAACAAACAAACTGACAAAATGCGGAACATTTACTGCGTCGGCAAAAAAGCCCATACACATGCACGGCAAAATAGCAATAACAAACAAATTGGAAAAATTACGCATAACGTAGGAAACTGCCGATTTACTTTGTAATCTCACGCTTGTACTCTCCTTAATTATATTTTAATTAAAATATTATACACTATTATTGACGGTTTATCAAGTGTATAGGTGTTCTTTAGAGCAAAAATAACGGCTAATTTGTTGAATTTATGCGTTTGTTTACGCTTTATGCAAGCACAACAACCAAAATACGCAAGTGCAAGCACAACAATCAATTGCTTTGAAGGTGCATTTGAATACTAAACAATAACCGATTTACATGCAGATAATTTACAACAAAAATTTTAATTGTTCGGCTGTGTAAAGAGCGACTACAACAAATTTTGCAACTTTTAGCAAACATTTTTACACGGTTTGCAAACAGACCTCAACACAACCGACACAAACAATGAAAATTGTTGAGCAAAATAAAAAAACGCTTTGGCAATCAGCCAAAGCGCAAAACCGTAAAAAATTTTGTGTTGTTGTGTGTAATACCGCAAAATAATATATTTTTTTGTGTAATTTTTACGGTTTTAGATAGGCAAAGCGTCTATGTAATCCAAAAACGAGTTGTAATAAGTGCCGAGAGCACCTTCCATATACGAATCGCTTGTTACAAAGGCGAGAGCAATTTCCTTGCCGACCGCCCGACAAAACGTCCTTGCCAAAGTCATTTTTTCATAAAGCACCTGTTCACGCACGCCGTTTTCACCAAGTTGCGCAAACAATTTGCACGCTTCCAAAGCACGACTGTATTCCGCCTGAACGGCACTTTGCTTAGTGCGCCCGATGCTTGCCTGATATTTTGTTTCCCTTTCCGCAAGACTCATGTTATATTTTGTTATAGCCGTTTCTTGCTTATGGTCTTTTTCACGCAGTTCTTCCACAACTTCGGCAACTTTTTGCTCTTTTATTGTATCAAGAGCATCCTGCC